>JBCDIS010000001.1:0-136990 GCA_038748685.1 Acidobacteriota bacterium
AGGCGAAAGTGGCGGTCATGAGGAAGCTCCTGCATGCGATGCACGGCATGCTCAGACACGGCGAGGATTTCGATGGAGACAAGTTCTCGCCCGCGGCGCTTCCGCCTAAACCAGCTTGACAACCAACAGAGTATCTACTCCAGAGTAGGTTCGGGGGAGGTCGGTCCCTCGGAAGCGCTTGTGTGAACACGCCTAGCTAGTCCAGGGCTGGCCCCAGGGCGGCTGCGGTAGATTCGGCGGGATGCTGCGTCTCGAATTCGACCGCGGAACCCTCCTCGTGCGTGGGGACGTCGACGCCCTGCCGGACGACGTGGTGCTTCCCGGCTGCGTCTACGACCGGCGGGTTCGCCTGTTCCGGGCGCCGGCGTGGCGCTATCGGGAGATTCTGACCCTGCTCCACCGGGCGGAGGTCGAGCACGAGAACGACGCCGGCGGCTTCGAGTCCCTCGACCTGCGGGCCCGGGAGGTGCGGGAGCCGTTCCCCTACCAGGCGGAGGCCGTCGACACCTGGTGGCGCCGCGGGCGTCGGGGGGTGGTGGTGCTGCCCACCGGCGCGGGCAAGACCTTCGTCGCCCAGATGATCGCCGAGCGTCTCGGCCGCACGATGCTGGTGGTCACGCCGACCATCGATCTCATGCAGCAGTGGTACGGCGTGCTCAAGACCGCCTTCGACGTGCCGGTGGGGCTCGTGGGGGGCGGCTACTACGATGTCGAGCCCATCACCGTCACCACCTACGACTCGGCCTACATCCACATGGAGCGGCTGGGGAAACGGTTCGCCCTGCTGGTGTTCGACGAGTGCCACCACCTGCCTGGACCCACCTACGCCACCGCCGCGGAGATGTCCATCGCGCCGTTCCGCCTCGGCTTGACGGCGACCCCCGAGCGGGAGGACGGCGGGGAGAAGAAGCTCGACCGGCTCATCGGCCCCATCGTCTACCGGCGGGAGATCGGGGAGCTGGCGGGGGAGTTCCTCGCCGAATACGAAACGGTGGAGCTGCGGGTTCGGCTCTCGGAGGAGGAGCGGGGGGCCTACCTGCGGGAGCGGGAGGTCTACCGCTCGTTCCTCCACGAGGAGGGGCTCTACCTCGGCACCCCCCAGGGCTGGCAGCGCTTCCTCCAGGCCACCTCCCGCAGCGAGCGGGGGCGCCGGGCCTTCCTCGCCTTCCGGGCCCAAAAAACCATCGCCCAGGCCTCCGACGCCAAGCTGCGGCTGCTGGAGACCCTGCTGGCCCGCCACCGCCGGGACCGCGTCCTGATCTTCACCAGCGACAACGAGACCGTCTACCGCATCTCCCGGCGTTTCCTCATCCCCGCCATCACCCACCAGACCAAGGTGAAGGAGCGCCACCGGGCCCTCAAGGCATTCAACGACGGCACCTATCCGTTCTTGGTGACCTCGAGGGTCCTGAACGAAGGGGTCGACGTCCCCGCCGCCAGCGTCGGCGTCGTGCTTTCGGGGTCCGGCAGCGTCCGCGAGCACGTCCAGCGGCTGGGGCGGATCCTGCGCCGGGCCAAGGACAAGCGGGCGGTGCTGTACGAGGTGGTGGCGTCGGATACGGGGGAGGAGTTCACCTCCGAGCGTCGGCGGCAGCACGGTGCGTACCGGCGCGGCCAGGAAGATCCGCAGTCGCAATCGGCTCCGCAGGGGACCGGCGGCGCCCCGGCGGAGGGGGGGGACTGACATGCTGACCGCCGACCTCGTGCTGGCGCGGGTCTACCGCAAGGAAGTTCGGCCCCGCTACGTGCGGGACCGGGACGGCGAGCTGCTGGAGCTGGCGGCGCAGCTGATCGACGTTTTCGACTCCCACGAGGGTCGGCCCCGGCACGAGCTGCAGGGGAGCCTCGACGGCATTCTCGGCCACGGCACCGACTTCCAGCTGCACCGCGCCCTCGCCAAACTGCTGTTCGACCGCTGCGAGTTCGAAGCCGCCGCGGCGGTGGAGCCGGAGGAGCTGCGGCGGGGGGTCTTCGCCGCCGCCGCGGCGCGGTATCAAGGGCCGGACGACGACTCCGGCCGTCCCTTCGTCTTCGACCGCGGGGAGGTCTTGGCGACGGCGGCGGAGGAGCTCGGGGTCGAGGTGGGGGAGGTGGAGCGGGGGCTCTACGCCGACCTCAAGACGGAGCAGACCCTGACGGGGTGGCAGCCCTGCGAGCCGAACTGGCTGCTGCGGCGCTACAACGTCGCCCTGGCGCAGGGGGTGCTGCTGCGGGCGACGGAGCTGGAGATCCAGCTCGGGACCCAGGAGCCCCGCCACCACCGCGAGCTGTTCCGCAAGATCAAATTCTTCCAGCTCATGCACCGGGTCGCCCGGGGTAAGGACGGGGGCTGGACCGTATGGCTGGACGGTCCCGCCTCGGTGTTCAAGGCCAGCGGCAGGTACGGCCTGCAGATGGCCAGCTTCCTACCCACCCTCCTGCACCTCGACGACTGGGAGCTGGAGGCGAAGGTCCGGTGGGGGAAGCCGGCGAAGGACCGGCGGTTTCGCCTGGCCGCCGCCGACGGCCTCCGGTCCCACACCCGCCGCACCGGCCAGTGGCAGCCGGAGGAGCTGACCTGGCTACCGGAGCAGCTGGAGGCCCTCACTTCCGGGTGGCGGGCCACCACCGACGGCGAGCTCGTCGACCTCGGCGGGGAGGGGGTCTTGGTGCCGGACTACGTGTTCATCCACGGAGACACCGGCACGAAGGTGGTCATGGAAGTGCTGGGATTCTGGCGCAAGGGGGCCGTGGAGTCCCGCCTTCGCCTGCTGCGTCGGCACGGCCCGGTGAATCTCGTGCTGGGCCTGTCGTCGCAGCTCGCCGCCGGAAGGGACGAGGCGCTGGAGGACCTACCTGGGGAGGTGTATCTCTTCCGGACCCACCCCATCGCCAGGAAGCTGGTGCCGGTGCTGGACCGGTTCCTGGCCTAGGACCCAGCTGGAACCGCGCCGCCGCCCCCGAAGGGGTCCGGAAGCGCCCCGTCCGTCGGTTTACCAGCGCTCTAGAGGTAGGTTTGGGCGCCTGTTGATCAGGTCCTTGCCCAAAGGGGTTGATCGATTTGCTCGTTTTATATTTCGGACTGAAAAAGTCCTAATTCAGCATGAAAGTAAGAAAGACATTGCATTACAAAGCTGCGGATTCTGAAAGGCAAAGGCTCTCAGAAAGAGCCGAAACTGGACCTGAACGGGCCCATTTCGCGCAAATTCGAAGTGAAAAAGTCCACTCAGCCCCTTCCTTTCCCAGCGGCGTGAGGTAGGCTGCGCCCGCACATCTGAAGGAGATTGTGAAAATTTTCACAAGCGGGCTCCACAATCGATGCGGGATCGGATACAGTCTCTAGCCGAGACTCTAATGCTCGGTGCGGCCCACCGGCATCTGAGCCGGCGCTAGACGCGCTGCCCCATCGGAACCCCGCGAGCGGCCAGGGCAGGGTGCCCTGGCGGCGATACAAGGCAGCCTCGAGAGAGGAATTACGACAGAGATGGCACAACTCTTCGGCCCCAGTAGCAACATCTACGCCAAGCTGAGCATCCTCCTTGGAGCGCTCGCGGCGGGCGGAGTGCTGGTAGCGGTCATGGCCTTCGAGCGTTCGCCCTACAAGACGAACGAGGACGTGATCTACGAGCAGCCGATCAAGTTCAGTCACGACCACCACACGGCGGGCTTGGGCATCGACTGTCGCTACTGCCACTTCACGGTCGAACGCGCGGCCTCGGCCTCCATTCCCCCCACCGAGCTGTGCATGAACTGCCACAGCCAGGTCTGGGCCGACAGCCCCATGCTCGAGCCGGTGCGAGCCAGCTACCGAGACAACGAGCCGATCGAGTGGAACCGGGTCCACGACCTTCCCGACTACGTCTACTTCGACCACTCGATCCACGTCTCCCGAGGCGTGTCCTGCTTCGAATGCCATGGAGAGGTCAACAAGATGCCTCTCCTGAAGCGCGGCGCCTCGCTGCAGATGGCATGGTGCTTGGACTGTCACCGGAACCCGGCGCCCAACCTCCGGCCGCCGTCGGAAGTGACCAACTTCCGATGGGAGCCGCCCGAGGATGCCGGTGACGAGTACTTCGCCCACCTGGCGGCCGAAGCCAACATCCAGGGCCAGGAGAGGCTTTGGAGCTGCTCCACCTGCCATCGCTGATCTTCGGCGAGGCCGCGACACCCGATTCGCATTCAATTCAACGTCGAGCTGAGACGAGACCTGATGAAGACCTCAAACGCCACTGAGACATCGGCCCTGGCCAGCGCCCGCGATTCCCTTCGCGGACCCCGCGGCAAGACCGTTTGGCGGAGCCTCGAAGAGCTGGCCGAGAAGCCGTCCTTCCAGGAGATGCTGCAGCGCGAGTTTCCGCGCCACGCCGCGGAGTGGGGCAACGTCGATCGCCGCCGCTTCCTGCAGCTTAGCGGCGCCGGGCTCGGGCTCGCCGGCCTCACCGCCTGCACCAAGCAGCCGCCCGAGAAGATCGTTCCGTACGTGCGCCAGCCTGAGGACGTCGTTCCCGGCAAGCCGATGTACTACGCCTCGGCGGTCTCGCGGAGCGGGTACGCGGCGCCGATTCTCGGCGAATGCCACATGGGCCGACCCACCAAGCTGGAGGGCAACCCCGAGCACCCGGCCAGCCGCGGCGGCACCGATACGATCACCCAGGCGTCGATCCTCGACCTCTACGACCCCGACCGTTCGGAGGCGATCACCCACCTCGGGCAGATCCGGACCTGGGATGCTTTCGTGGAGCAGGTCGAGGCCCTGAGGCTCCAGCACATCGCCCAGGACGGAGAAGACCGCGAGGTACTCGGCGGCGAGGGCCTGGCCTTCGTGACCGGCAACGTGACCTCGCCGACGATGGCCCGACTCTTGGCGGAGCTCGACCGGCAGATGCCGAAGGCTCGCAGGTTCGCCGTCGACTCGTCGGCCGGGGCCCACGGTTATGGGGTGACCGAGCGGGCTTTCGGCGAGGCCCTGCAGACCCACTTCGACTTCGACAAGGCCGACGTGGTTCTGTCGGTGGACGCGGATTTTCTGTCGGACGGCCCCGCGGGGGTCGCCTACTCCAAGGTCTTCTCCGCCCGCCGCCGCGCCTACAACGTCGACGAAGCGCGGAGCATGGTCCGCCTGTATTCGGTGGAGTCCGTGCCGTCGTCCACGACCGCCACGGCGGACCACCGCCTGGCGCTCCACCCGACCCAGGTCGGCCACTTCCTGGTGGCCCTGGCCGCCCGCCTCGGTGTCGCCGGCGCCGAGGAGCCGGAGGGCCTCGCCGAAGATCCGCGGGTGCTCGCCTGGCTGGAGGAGGTCACCGCGGATCTTCAGACCCACGCCGGCCGTTCGGCGGTCGTCGTCGGAGAGTTCGAGGACGTCGAGCTCCAGGTCCTGGGCCTGGCCATCAACGAGAAGCTGGGTAACCTGGACCAGACCGTCTTTTTCACCGACCCGGTGGTGGTCCGGGCGAAGGACGACGCCGGCCTGCCGGAGCTGGCGACCGCCATCGAGGCTGGGGAGGTCACGACCCTGGTGCTGCTCGGGGTCAACCCGGTGTACGACTCGCCGGCGGACATCGACATGGCCGCCTTGATGGAGAAGGTGGCCCTGAGGCTCCACCTCGGCCCCCACCTCGACGAGACGGCCCAGTACTGTCACTGGCACGTGCCCCAATCCCACGACCTGGAAAGCTGGGGGGACCTGCGGAGCGCCGACGGGTCGGTGACGGTGCTGCAGCCGCTGGTGAACCCCCTCTACGACAGCCACACCGCCATCGACATGGTGGCGGCCTTCCTCGGTCGCGGTGACGACGGTGCGATGCAGCTGGTCCAGGAGACCTGGCGGGCTCACTACGACGCCGTCGGCGGCGGTGAGCAGGAAGGCCAGACCTTCGAGCGAACCTGGCGCCGATGGCTCCACGACGGCTTCCTGCGCGGCACGGAGGAAGAGCCCAAGCCCGTCTCGCTGAACGCGGCTGCGGGGCCCTGGGCCGCCGGGGCGCTGGCCGGTCGGACCTCCCTGGGTCCGATTGTGCTGTTTCGCCCCGATCCGACCATTCTCGACGGCCGCTACGCCAACAACGGCTGGCTCCAGGAGTGCCCCAAGCCCATCACCCGGCTGACCTGGGACAACGCCCTGCTGATGAACCCGCGCACTGCGGAGGACTACGGCTTCAAGGATCTCTTCCACCACGGCGACCAGCTGCCTAAATCCCCCCTGGCCAACCTCACGGTCGGGGATCGGGTGCTGCGGGACGTGGCGGTGTGGGCCGTCCCCGGAATGGCCGACGACGTGATGCTCGTCCACCTCGGCTACGGACGGCGGGTCGGCGGCAAGCTCGCCGACGGGGCCGGGGTCGACGCCAACCAGGTGCGCACCACCGGCAACCTGTGGCGCGCCCACGAGGACGTCAAAGCGCGGCGGGCCGGGGGTAACACCACCCTGGCCAGCACCCAGTCCCACCATTCGATGGAGGGCCGCCAGCACGTTCGCTCGACCAACGTGCCGACCTACGAGAAGTACCCGGACGAGCCGGTCTACATCCACCACCACGTGGATCCGAACGCCTCCGCCATGTCCGGCAAGGGGCTGCTCACGGGGGAATACCAGTGGGCGATGTCGGTCGACCTCAGCACCTGCACCGGCTGCAACTCCTGCCTGGTGGCCTGCCAGGCGGAGAACAACATCCCGGTGGTGGGCAAGCAGGAGGTCGCCCGCGGCCGTGAGATGCACTGGATGCGGATCGACCGCTACTTCGTCGGCGACGATCCGAACGACATCGAAGAGGTGGTCCACCAGCCCGTGTCCTGCATGCAGTGCGAGCAGGCGCCCTGCGAGGTGGTCTGTCCGGTGGCCGCCACGGTGCATAGCGACGAAGGCCTCAACGACATGGTCTACAACCGCTGCGTGGGCACCCGCTACTGCTCGAACAACTGTCCTTACAAGGTTCGGCGCTTCAACTTCTTGCTCTACCAGGACTTCGACACGCCGCAGCTGAAGCTGGGTCGCAATCCCGACGTCACGGTGCGAAGCCGCGGTGTCATGGAGAAGTGCACCTACTGCGTGCAGCGCATCAACAAGAAGCGGATCGAGGCCAAGCGGGAGCGCCGGCGCATTCGGGACAAGGAAATCGTCACTGCCTGTGAGCAGTCCTGCCCGTCCGATTCCATCGTCTTCGGCAACATCAAGCTGAAGGAGGGTGAGACCTCGAAGATAGCCGAGCTGAGGGACAACGGGCTCAACTACGGGGTGCTCGAAGAGCTCGGCAACCGCCCGCGGACCACCTACCTGGCCCGGGTCACCAACCCCAATCCGAAGCTTTGGGAGCGCCTCTACCCCGATCGTCCCCTGATCGAGGAGCGCGCCCACCACGGCGACGGCCACCACGGCGACGGTCACGGCAAGGGCCATCACGGCGACGACCACGGCAAGGATCACGGCGGAGAGCATCACGGTGATGACCACGGCGCCGGGGACAGCGCCCACTGACGGCGAACATCTGAAGATTTCGAAGCGGCCCCCCCAGGGGTGGACGCTTCCGACCTACGGCCCGGAGGGCCAACGGCACACGACCGAGGAATCTGGAGAGAGGAAATAGGATGTCGACACCGGAGACGAGCTCCGCAGGCGCCGCGGCCATCGAGCCGTCGATCCTGCCGCCGGGGGACCGGGAAATCCTGTCGCGGGGGCACACCTCGGCGACGGTCACGGATTCCATCATGTCCGTCGTCATGGGCGGCACGCCCGTGTGGATGTACGGGGTCTTCGCCCTCACCCTCTCGCTGGCGGGTCTGCTGGTGATCGCTATCGGCCACCTGCTGATCACGGGCGTCGGGGCCTGGGGGCTCAACGTGCCGGTGGCCTGGGGCTTCGCCATCATCAACCTGGTGTGGTGGATCGGCATCGGTCACGCCGGCACGCTGATCTCGGCGATTCTGCTTCTCCTCAACCAGGACTGGCGCAATTCGATCAACCGGTTCGCCGAGGCCATGACCCTCTTCGCCGTGGCCTGCGCGGTCATGTTTCCGGTGCTCCACACCGGTCGGCCCTGGGTCGCCGCCTACTGGCTCATGCCGTACCCCAACACCATGATGCTGTGGCCGAACTTCCGCAGCCCGCTGATGTGGGACGTGTTCGCCATCAGCACCTACGGCACGGTGTCCCTCATGTTCTGGTTCGTCGGCCTGGTGCCGGACCTGGGAACCATGCGGGATCGGGTCGAGAACATCTGGTTGAAGCGGCTGCTGGCGGTGGTGTCCATGGGCTGGCGTGGCTCCGCCCGCCACTGGCACAACTACGAGTCGGCCTACCTGCTGCTCGCCGGGCTCTCGACCCCGCTGGTGCTCTCGGTCCACTCCATCATCAGCTTCGACTTCTCGGTCTCCCAGCTACCGGGCTGGCACGCCACCATCTTCCCCCCCTACTTCGTCGCCGGCGCCGTGTTCGCGGGCTTCGCCATGGTGATGCTGGTGATGATCCCGGTCCGCGCCCTCTACGGGCTGCACGACATGCTCACCTCCCGCCACCTACAGAACATGGCGAAGGTGACCCTGTTGACCGGGATGATCGTGTCCTACGGGTACCTGATGGAGCTCGTCTTCGCCTACTACAGCGGCAACCCCTACGAGCGGTTCGCGCTCCTCGAAAACCGGCCCTTCGGCCCTTACAACTGGGCCTGGATGGCGCTGATTTTCTGCAACTTCCTGGCGATCCAGCCCCTGTGGTGGAAGAAGGTGCGAACGAATATCATCGCGCTGTGGGTCATCTCGCTGATCATCAGCGTCGGCATGTGGCTGGAGCGTTTCGTCATCGTCGTGATGAGTCTGCACCGCGACTTCATGCCAGGCAGCTGGGACCGCTACGCCGGCACCATCTGGGACTGGGCCCTCTACATCGGAACCATCGGCTTCTTCTTCAGCCTGATGTTCCTCTTCATCCGTTTCGTGCCGATGATCCCGATGTCCGAAATCAAGATCCTGCTGCCCGAGGCCAAGGTCAAAGGGGCCGCCCACCACTGAGGTGGCCGAGGAGCGACTGCGATGGCTCAAACCAAAGTGAGACCCCCCTTCTACGGCGTCATCGCCGAGTTCCTGACGCCCCAGGAGCTGCACGACGCGATCGTCCGCGTGCGGGAGGAGGGGTATCGCAAGATCGACGCCTTCCTCCCCTATCCGGTGGAGGAGATCTGCCACGAGATCTGCGACCACAAGAAGTCGGCGGTCTCGAAGCTCGTACTCCTCGGGGGGCTCAGCGGCGGCAGTTTCGGATTCTTGTTCCAATCCTGGGCGATGGGAGCGTTTCCGACCTGGGTCTACGACTGGTCCATGAAGCTCTTCAACTACACCGGCTACCCGTTCGACATCGGCGGCCGGCCGTACTTCAGCTGGCCGGCGTTCATCCCGATCACCTTCGAGCTGACCATCCTCTTCGGCGCCTTTTCGGCGGTGATCGGGATGTTCGCCCTGAACGGGCTACCGCAGCCGTACCATCCGGTCTTCAATGTCGAAGGTTTCGAGCGCGCGACCGTCGACCGCTTCTTCTTGTTGATCGAGTCGGAGGATCCCCGATTCGATCGCGACGAAGCCCACAAGCTCCTAGGGGGGCTCGGTCCGCAGGAGGTCCAGGACGTTGATTGGTAAGACGCCACCCATCCCGGTCTGGGCCGCGGCCCTGCTCGCCCTGCTCACCCTCGGGTGTCGGCAGGACATGCAGGACCAGCCCAAATACGAGCCCTACGAGCTCAGCGAGCAGTTCGCCAACGGCATCGTCAACCAGAACCCGCCGGCGGGGACGGTGGCCCGCGGCTTCCTCAAGGACGACACCCACTACTGGCTCGGCCGCGACATCTCCGGCCGCCTGGTGTCGGAGCTTCCGGAGCGGCTGACCTGGTCCGGTGCCCTGCTCGAACGGGGGGCGGAGCGCTACGGCATCTACTGTTCCCCCTGCCACGATCTTTCCGGCGGCGGGCGCGGCATGATCGTCCAGCGGGGTTTCAAGCAGCCGGAGCCGCTGTGGGAGGACCGCCTTTGGGAAATGCCCCTGGGCTACTTCTACGACGTCGGCACCAACGGTTTCGGCATCATGCCGAGCTACAAGATCCAGGTCCCCGAGGACGATCGGTGGGCCATCGCGGCCTACATTCGGGTTCTCCAGATCAGCCAGGGGCGGACCCTGGAACAGCTGGACCTGGTCCAGCCGGGCCTGTCCGCCGAGCTGCGCCTCGAGATCGAAGCCGCCGCCGCGGCGGTGGAGCCGGTGGAGCCGGAACCGGGCGCCGACAGCCATTCCGACAGCGACCATGGATGACCCACGACGAGATTTTGGCCGGACCGCATCGGCTGAGGGTGAGAGACGAAAACCATGAGTGAGCAGACGACCCTGACGATCGACGGAGCCAAGCTGGATCCGTCGGCCGACCTCGACGGCCTACGGGGCAAAGCCCTGGTGATCGGTATCGCGGGCGCCCTGGCGACGGTGGGGGGCTATTTCGTCGCCGGAGAGAAAGTCTTCTACCGCGGCTACCTGATCGGCTGGGTGTACTGGCTCGGTATCGCCCTGGGCCTGTTCATGCTCTGCATGGTGACCCACCTCGCCAACGGACGCTTCGGCATCCAGATGCACCGGGTCCAGGAGGGCGCCGGGCGGACGGTCCCCTTCTTCTTCTTGGCGGGTCTGCCGATCCTCTTCGGCGGCATGCACACCCTCTTCCCCTGGGACCGGCCCGAAGCGCTCCACGACGCCCTCGTCCTCGAGAAGATGGGCTACCTCAAGAGGTGGATGGAATTCGAAGGGCCGAATCCCGAGTGGATGTACTGGGTCCCCGGCTTCATGCCCCGCTACGCCATCTACTTTCTCGTCTGGACGATTTGGGCCTTCGTGATGAGCAGCCTCTCCAAGCGCCACGACGAGACCGGTGACCACAGCCTGGTCGAACGTCAGCAAAAGTGGAGCGCCGGCGGGTTGGTGGTCTTCGTGATGGTGGCCACCTTCGCTTCCGTCGACTGGCTGATGTCCACGGAACCCCACTGGTTTTCCAGCCTCTACGGACCCCAGATGCTGATCTGGCAGGCCCTGTCGGCGGTGGCCTTCACGATTCCGCTGATGGCGTTCTTGGCGGCCCGCAAGCCCCTGGGCCATCTGGTGAAGAAGAGCCACTGGCACGACCACGGCAAGCTCCTGCTGGCCTTCACGATGGTCTGGGGCTATTTCACGGTCTCCCAGTACCTGATCATCTGGTCCGGGAACCTGCCGGAGGAGGTGCCCTGGTACCTCTACCGCAACACCGAGGGCTGGAAGTACTTCACGATCGCGGTGGTGCTAGGGTCTTTCCTGGTGCCGTTTGTGGCCCTGCTGTCCCAGGACATCAAGTTCAAGCCGAAAACCCTCATACCGGTGGCCCTGGTCGTCCTCGTCTTCCGCTGGTTCGACTACTACTGGCAGGTGGCTCCGAACCTGCACAAATACGGCTTCACCATCAACCCGTTCGATTTCGCCCCCTGGGTGGGGATCGGCGGCCTGTGGGTGTGGCTGTTTCTGGGCCAGCTCAAGGATCGGCCGATCGTTCCGGTGGAGCACCCGGTGATCAAGGAGGCATGGAGCGATGGGTGATCAGGACCTCTGGCGGAAAAACTTGCCGGACGACTTCGACGGTCGTTGGGGTGAGAATTGGGACGACGAGATCGAGATCAAGCCGATCCTGTGGACGACGGTGGCCCTGGCCGGCTCGGTGGTGATCGCGTTCGTGGTTTGCTGGGGGCTGCTCGTGGCGTTCGACGCCTTCCACGAGCAGCCGGAGCTGTCGCCGATGGCCGAGGCCAACGAGCGCCGGCTACCGCCGAGGCCCTGGGTCCAGCCCAGCCCCGAGGCCGAGATGGACGACTTCCTCGAAGAGCAGGAAGCCCACCTCGAGAGCTATGGCTGGATCGACCAGCTGGATGGACGGGTCCACATGCCCGTCGATCGCGCGATGAACC
This sequence comes from Acidobacteriota bacterium, assembly GCA_038748685.1. GTDB lineage: Bacteria > Acidobacteriota > Thermoanaerobaculia > Multivoradales > J023 > JAUIJL01. Next base: position 11,938 of record JBCDIS010000001.1, read on the forward strand.
TCGTGCTGGAGGGCCGCGAGCTCACGGTCCCCGTCGGCAGCGAGCCGCCGGAAGATGCTCCCCTCGACGTCCAGCCTTCCGGTCTCGGCGAACTATCTGGAGAGGGCGGCCAAGGAGAGGTCCAGGGGAGCACTGGAGCAGGGGCAGACGCCTGATGACCATCAAGACCACCATCCGACGCTCGGCGTCGACCCTTCTGCGGGCGACAGGGCACCTGCTGCTCGGCGCGGCCCTGGCGTGCGCCGCCCAGCCGTCCCTGGCGCAGGACCGCCTGGTCGAACCCAAGAAGATGCCCGGGCCCCTGAGCCAGGTCACCTTCGAGCAGAATCTCGGCGCCCAGCTGCCCCTCGACGCTCCGTTCGTCGACGAGCAGGGGAGGAAGGTGGTTCTCGGCGATTTCTACGGCGAGCGCCCGGTGGTCCTGGCCTTCGTGTACTACGAGTGCCCGATGCTCTGCTCCCTCATCCTCAACGGCATGGCCGCCAGCCTCTCCGTGCTCCAGTTCACCCCCGGTGAGGAATTCGACGTGGTGGCGATTTCCATCGACCACGAGGAGGGGCCGGTGATGGCCCGTCAATCGATGGCCGACACCCTCAATCGCTACGGCCGGCAGGAAACCGCCGGCGGCTGGCATTTCCTCACCGGCGACGAGGCGACGATCCGTCAGGTCGCGGACATCGCCGGCTATGGCTACGAATACATTCCTGCTACCGACGAATGGGCCCATTCCAGCGGCATCATCGTCACCACCCCTGAAGGTCAGATCGCTCAGTACTTCTACGGTATCGAGTACTCCCCCAAGGACCTGCGCCTGGCGATGGTGGAGTCGGCGTCCAACCGGATTGGAAATCTGGTGGACCAGATCCTGCTCTATTGCTATCGCTACGATCCGCAGGTGGGCAAATACACGGCGATGACCATGCGCATCCTGCGCCTGACCGGAGGCCTCTTCGTCTTCGGCCTGGTCATCTTCCTCTACGTCTCGTTCCGGCGCGACTCCGCGGCCACCGCCGCTAAACGTCCAACGCTAGGAGCCCTTTGAACCATGCTTGCACTGCTCGACCTACAGCTTTTCCCGGAGCAGGCATCGACCTTCGCAGGGAAAGTCGACGCACTCTACTTTTTCTCCCTGGCGGTCACGGCTTTCTTTACGCTGCTGATTTTCGCCGGCGTGCTGTTCTTGTTCATCAAGTACCGCCGCAAGTCGGAGGACGAGGTGGGGGCCCCCATCCACGGTTCGCTGACCCTCGAGATCATCTGGTCGGTCATCCCGTTCCTGGTCACCATGGTGCTCTTCGCCTGGGGTGCCCAAGTCTTCTACGTCGGGGTCACGACTCCGGAGGGCGCCCGCGAATACCTCGCCACCGGCAAACAGTGGATGTGGAAATTCCAACATCCCGAGGGGCACCGGGAGATCAACACGCTGCACGTTCCCGTGGGCGAGACGATCAAGCTGACGATGACATCGGAAGACGTCATCCACAGCTTCTTCGTGCCCGCCTTCCGGGTCAAACAGGACGTGCTCCCTGGCCGCTACACCCAGGTCTGGTTCGAAGCTACCAAGACCGGGGAATACCACCTCTTCTGTACGGAGTATTGCGGCGCCGAGCACGCCCAGATGATCGGCACGGTCTACGTGATGGAGCCCGACGAGTACCAGGAGTGGCTGGACGGCGGCCTCGTCATCGCCTCCAGCCCGGCGGCTTCCGGTAAAGAGCTGTTCCACCAGTACGCGTGCAACACCTGCCACGAAGCCCAGGGGGACACCCGGCGGGGCCCGTCCCTGAGCGGCATCGCCGGCGACGAGGTGGTCCTGTCCGGTGGTAAGACCCGGACCCGCGATGACAACTACCTGCGGGAGTCGATCCTGCGGCCGTCGTCGAACCTCGTCGACGGGTACCAGAATTTGATGCCCACCTACCAGGGGCAGATCTCCGAAGAAGGGCTTGGCCACCTGATCGCCTACATCAAGGGCCTGGACCAAGACGTCGACACGACCGCGGAGGCCGAGGCGGCCGAGTCCGGAGACTTCGTATCGATGACAGACTCGACTGGGGTGAGCAGACCATGAGCGACACGACGGCCCGAAAGATCGATCCGGCCCCGGAACGGGAGATGCCCAAGGAGCACTACTTGAATGCCGGTCATGGCATCAAGTCGTGGCTGCTGACCACCGATCACAAGAGGATCGGCGTCCTCTACCTGATTTCGATCTCGGTGTTCTTCGCCCTCGGCGGCATCTACGCCGGCCTGATCCGGCTCGAGCTGGTGACCCCGGAGGCGGACCTCTTCCAGCCGGACACCTACAACCGCGTGTTCACCATGCACGCGATCTTGATGATCTTCTTCTTCCTGGTGCCATCGATTCCGGCGACCCTGGGGAACTTCCTGATTCCCCTGATGATCGGCGCCAAGGACGTCGCCTTCCCCAAGCTGAATCTGGCGTCCTGGTACATGTACATGATCGGCGCCTGCCTGACGCTGTTCGCCCTCATGAAGGGAGGGGTGGACACCGGCTGGACCTTCTACACGCCGTTCTCGACCACCTACTCGAATACCTACGTCACCACCGTCGCCATAGGCATCTTCATAAACGGGTTCTCATCGATCTTCACAGGCGTGAATTTCATGGTGACGATCCACCGAATGCGGGCGCCGGGGATGACGTGGTTCCGATTACCTCTGTTCATCTGGTCCCACTACGCCACCAGCCTGATCATGGTGCTGGGCACGCCGGTGCTGGCGATCACCCTGCTGCTGGTGGGCTTCGAGCGGATGTTCGGCCTCGGCTTCTTCGACCCGGCCCTTGGGGGCGACCCGGTGCTCTTCCAGCACCTCTTCTGGTTCTACTCCCATCCGGCGGTCTACATCATGATCCTGCCGTCCATGGGCGTGATCTCGGAGATCATCTCCGCCTTCACCCGCAAGCCGATCTTCGGCTACCACTTCGTGGCCTACTCCTCCATGGGCATCGCGGTGATCGGCTTCCTCGTCTGGGGCCATCACCTCTTCGTGTCGAGCCAGTCGATGTACGCCGGCCTGATCTTCTCGTTCTTGACGATGATCGTCGCTGTGCCGTCGGCGGTGAAGGTCTTCAACTGGACGGCGACCCTGTTCCGCGGCTCCATCGCTTACACGACGCCGATGTTCTACGCCCTGGGTTTCCTCGGGCTCTTCACCATCGGCGGGCTCACCGGTCTGATGCTCGGGAGCATGGGCCTCGACATCCACATGCACGACACCTACTTCGTCGTCGCCCACTTCCACTACATCATGGTGGGTGGAGCCCTGATGGGCTACCTGGGGGGCATCCACTTCTGGTGGCCTAAGATGTTCGGGCGGGAAGCCCGGGGCTTCTTCCCCCACATGTCGGCGCTGCTGGTCTTCATCGGCTTCAACCTCACGTTCCTGCCCCAGTTCGTGCTCGGCTACCTGGGCATGCCGCGGCGGTACCACGTGTATCCCGAGGAGTTCCAGGTGCTGCACGTCCTGTCGACGGCGGGGGCCACGGTTCTGGCGGCGGGCTACGCCCTGCCGGTGTTCTACCTGGTGTGGTCCCTCAAGTTCGGCAAGGTGGCGGGCCCCAATCCCTGGGGCGCCACAGGTCTCGAGTGGACCGCCGCCGCCTCGCCGCCGATCCAGCACAACTTCGAATCCATGCCGGTGGTGACCGAGGATCCCTACGTCTATCACCCCCCGAAGCCGCGCAAAGAGGGCGGTGCCGAACCGGTACCCGCCCCGACGGCGTGAGGAATTAGGAGCCGGACCGTGTCTTCCGAAGCCGCCACTCAAGGCCACCCGAAGGGTTTGGCCCACCATTTCGAGACCTTTGAACAGCAGAAGGAATCTTCCTTCCTGGGCATGTGGCTCTTCATCTCCCAGGAACTGATGTTCTTCGGCGGGATCTTCGCCGCCTATGTGAACTACCGGGTCCTGTACCCCGATGCCTTCATCGCCGGCTCCCAGCAGCTCGACGTGGGCATTGGCGCGGCCAACACCATCGTGCTTCTGTGCAGCAGCTTCACGATGGTCTATGCCGTCTGGGTAGCCCAAAGCGGGTACGACGGCCGTCACTTCCGGCGCCTCCCGGTGTTGGGGGAGAGGCTGGCGGACAATCGCTGGCAGATCGTCCTGGGACTCGTCGGCACCCTCTTCTTCGGCACCATCTTCCTCGTCGTCAAGTACTTCGAGTACGGCTCCAAGTTCGCACACCATCTGGTGCCCCATTGGGACTTCATTCCGCCGGTGAGCTCTATCCCGGAGCCGGAAACGACGGAGATCTTCTTTTCCCTCTACTTCGCCATGACCGGCCTTCACGGCCTCCACATGGTGGTCGGCATGGGCATCATGGTATTCATGATGATCCCCATGGCCCTGCGGGGCGCCTGGGACACGAACAACCACAATTTCATCGAAGGCTTCGGGCTGTACTGGCACTTCGTCGACATCGTGTGGATCTTCCTCTTCCCGTTCCTCTACCTCGTCGGGGAGAGCGTCGGCAAAATCACCTGACCCGGCGGGAGACCGAAAAATGGCTGAGCATCACGGAGAACACGAACACCGCCTCATGCCCCACGTCTGGAACCTGTTGGCGCTTTTTGTGCTGACCCTCCTGACCTACGGAGTGGCGCTGGTGCATCTCGGGCCCCTGGCGGATCTGGTGGCGCTGGCCATCGCCTTCGTCAAGGCGTCCCTGGTCATCCTTGTTTTCATGCACGTGAAAGAGGCGTCCAGGTTGGTGAAGGTGACGGCCTTCGGTGGCTTCTTCTGGGTCTTCCTCTTCTTCGCCTACCTGATCGGCGACGTGATGACCCGGGACAACGTCACGGTCTACGAGGGTTGGCAGGATCCTCCCCGCAAGGAAGCCAAGGGGCCGCCGCCGGAGCACCACTGACCCCGGCCTGGGGTTTTCGAAGAGGAGCAAAGGGAGCCTGAGGGCTCCCTTTCTCGTGCTCGCCGCAGCGGCGCGGCGCCCCGCCTGGTGGGGCGGGCCCGCGGCCACCCCCGGACGGCCCCGCCCCGCCCCGCCGTGGGTGGCTCCGCGGGGCGGACGCCGCCATCATTGGGGGGATCCCTCAACCCCAATCAGGAGGCGACATGTACGAGCGCAAGGACAAGTGGAGCGTCGGGCAGTGGATGAGCAGCAACCCGCTGACGGTGCCGCCGGAGACCTCGGTTCGATCGGCGTTCTATCGGATGCGGGTCGAAGGCTACCGCCACCTCCTCGTGGTCGCGGAGGACGAGCTCCTCGGCATCGTCACCGACCGCGACCTGCGCCGGCCGGACGTCTCCGGGGATCCCGACGGCTGGAACGAGTTTTACCAGCTGGACGAAGGCACCGAGGTGCGGCACGTGATGACGGGCAAAGTGGAGAGCCTGTCCCCCCACGACGGCCTGGAGAAAGCCCTCAAGGTCTTCATCGCCCACAAGTTCGGAGCGATGCCGGTGCTCGACAAGAAGGGCGAGGTCATCGGCATCCTGACCACCCACGATCTCCTGACGGGGTTCCAATCGGCCCTCGACGCCGTGGGGGGGCTGCTACGTCTTCAGGACGCCCCCTGAGCCGCCTCCGGCGGCACCACCAGTACGCTGATCGGGGCACGGGCGGCGACGTCGGCGGCGACGCTGCCCAGGAGGAACCGTTCGAAGCCGCTTCGCCCGTGGGTTCCCAGGACCACCAGGTCGATGGGCTTCTCCGCCACGTCGCGGAGGATCTCGGAGCGGATTTCCCCTTCGCGGACCTCCGTACGCAGCCCCCGGCGCCCTTCGGGATCCAGCCGAAGGGCGAAGCTCTCCAGCTCTTCGTCGGCGAGCCGCCGGATCTGTTCGGGCTCGAACTGGCGACTGCCTTCGATCTCCCCGTGGGTCAGGACGAACAGGGCTTCCACCCGTGGCGGGTCGGAGCCGCAGATACGGTCGAGGATGCGGAGCCCCCGGCCCACGCACTCCTCCGCCAAGGGTGAAAGGTCCACCGGCGCCAGCACTTCGACCGGAGGCAGCCGCGGGCGGCCGTCCACCACCCAGACCGGCACTTTGGACTTCCTGAGGACCCGGTCCGTCGTGGAGCCCAGGAGCGCCAGGCCGTCGGTCTCACTGGAGCCCATGACCACCAGGTCGGCGCCGATGTCGTCGGCGGTCTCCAGGAGCATCCGGTGGGCGGCCCCCGCCTCGATCGTGGTGCCGGCGACGGCGCTTTCGTCCACCCCGAGCCGCTCCAACTGCTGGCGGAGCAGCTGCTGGCGCACCTGACGCTCCCCTTCGAGGAGCCCCGGGCCGACGCTGGTCAGGCCCGACGGAGCTGCGAAGTAGGCGACCGGAAGGGAGTGGGCATGGAAGAGATGGAGATCCGCACCGCACCGTCGCGCGATCTCGACGGCGGCGCGGACCACGGCGTCGCTCGCCAGGTCCAGGGAGGTTCCCGCGAGGACGGTCTTGATGTCATGGGGCATGGTCGTCTCCAGGGTCGCTGTGGGGGTCCCGAATGTCGAAGCTTCATGGTAACAACGAGTCCCGGGCCCTTGCCGGTAGACTGGGCCCCATTCCGAAGACCCGACGGGGCCCGCGCCCCTCCGAGGCGCCTCGACCCAGCTGAAAGGAAAGCCGATGCCCGAGCCGTCCATCCAACCCGAACCCAGGCAGACGCCGGAATTCCTGGCCGGCGCGGAAATCACCCGACGACTGACCCTAGGCGGTCTGTGGCGGGATTTCGCGCGGAAGTTCTTCAGCCTCGAACAGGGCCTGTGGCACACCGTCAAGGGTTTGACCCTGGCCCCCGGCGAGGTCATCCGCGGCTACCTCGCCGGCGACCGCCAGCGGTACCTGAACCCCTTCACGTACCTGGTGTTCTGCTACCTGGTGGCCCTCAGCGTCTACGCCCTGGTGGACTATAAGGAGCTGGCGATCGAGGGCACCCGCCAGCAGCTCGCAGAGAGCGTCGCCGAGACGGGCCGGGAGCTTCCCCCGGAGCTCGAGAAGCTCTCCGTCGGGGTTCAGGAATGGATCGTCAGCAACGGTCACTACCTCTCGCTCTTCATCTGCATTCCGTTCGCCTTCCTCATGCGCTTCCTGCTGCGCAAGCGGGGTATCAACCTCGCGGAGTGTTTCGTCTTCGCCCTGTTTTGTATCGCCCACATGTCGCTGACGATGGGGGTCCTGGCCCTCCTCTACCTGATTCCGGGGGTGGCGCTGCACGTGCAGCGTCATTCCCTCATCGGCCTGCTGATCTTGGCGATCATTTCGGGACGGGCGGCGGCCGCCCTCTTCGGCCGGAGCTGGCGCCCCGTGGGGGCCACCTGGCTCGCGGGCCTCGCAGGCTACGGGGCGATGGCGGTGGTCGGCTTCATGATCGGCTTGGGGTACACCGTCTACCTCGCCCGCGTCGTGGGTTTGCAGATGAACGTGCCGAACCTGCATCGGGCGGCGGAGCAGGGCGAGCTCGACCTCGCCCGAAAGCTCCTCGACGATGGGGCCGAGATCGATGAGCCGGTGGCGGCCCGCCCGCTCCACCTGGCCGCCGCCGCGGGGAACCTGGACATGGTGACCCTGCTGCTCGAACGGGGAGCCGACCCCAATCTGCAGGACCACCTGGGGCGCGTGCCGATGGCGTCGGCCCTGGAGGAGGGGCAGGGGGAGATCGCACGGATGCTGCTGGAGGCGGGTACGGCGCCTGGTTGGGTTCTCGAAGACGGCAGGACCCTGCTGATGCTGGCGGTTGGGGAGCGTCAGCACGACCTCGTGGAATCCCTGCTCGCCCTCGGGGCCGACCCCAACGTCACGCGGGACAACCGCCAGGCGACCGCCCTCATGCGCGCCGCCCGCCTGAACGAACCCCAGATCGCGACCCTCCTGCTGGAGCACGGCGCCGATCCGACGGTGGTGAACGACCGCGGGGAAACCGCCGCCGACCTGGCCCTCGGCAAGGATCTCGAAGCCCAGCTCCGGCTCGCCATCGACGGCTGGACGCCGGCCCCGGAGGAGGAGCTGGCCCCGTCGGCGGACCCCGCGACCCCGCCGGCCGCGACCCCGCCGGCACCGCCCCCGCCAGCTCCGGCTCCAGCCCAGGCGGAGGTCACTCCTCCCGCAGGGCGGTGATCGGGTCCACCCCCGCGGCGCGGCGGGCCGGGATCCAGCAGGCGAGGAGGGCCGTCAGCGCCAGCAGGAGGACGGCGGTGCCCTGGAGCGTCGGCTCCGCCGGGGCGAGGTCCGGGATCTGGTGACGCACCAGGGCGAGGGCCGGCCAGGTGAGCGCCAGCCCCAGGCCGACGCCGAGGCCGACCCGCCCTAGGGCGTGGAGAAGTACCATCCCCACGATCCCGGCCCGGTTTGCCCCGAGGGCCTGTCGCACGCCGAACTCCTTTCCCCGATCCGCCACCCAGAACGCCATCACACCGTACAGTCCCGTCATGGCGAGGACGAGCGCCAGGGCGCCGAATCCCCCCAGCAGGGTGGTGCGCAACCGGGGCTCCGACTTGGAGCGCCACAGCAGGTCGTCCAGGGGGACGAGGGTGCCGGCGGGGACCCTCGGGTCCACCGCGAGGATCCTCTCCCGGATCGACGGCCCGAGGGCGAGGGGATCCCCTTCGGTGCGCAGGAGGGGCGTCATGGGATGGGGGTAGGGGACCCCCTGGGCCGGGACGTACATCGCGTGCTGCCAGTGGGCCCGCCGGCCGTAGTGCTCCACATCCGCCACGACGCCGACGACCGTTCGCCAGGTTTCCGGCTCGATGTTCCGGAGCTTGATCCGGAGGCCCACGGCGCTGCCCCCGGGGGCGAGGCGCCGGGCCAGGGTGGCGTTGACGACCACGGCGTTCCAGCCGTCCCGCTCTTCGACGAATCGACCCTCCAGCACGGTGAGGCCCGTGGTCTCCGGGTATCCGTCGCTCACCAGGCGGACGCGGGAGGCCAGGGTGTTGTCATCCTGCCCACCGTCCAGCTCGATGCCGTGGTTGATGTAGAAGGTGAACGGATGGCTCGACGCCACCGCCGCCGCGGTCACCCCCGGGAGGGACCGCAGCTCCTCCAGCAGCTGAGCGTAGTAGGCCCCCTGCTCCTGCCGTGTTCCGTAGCGACCCGCCGGTAGATCGAGGTCGACCATCAGGGTCCCGCCCGGATCGAATCCGGACTCACGGCTTTCGATGGACCGGTAGCTGCTCACCAGCAGCAGGGCGGTGCTGAGCAGCACCACCGCCCCCGCGAGCTGGACCACGATCAGGGCGGCCCGGCTCCGCTGTCCGCCCCCCACCTCGCCGCGGGCGCCGGTCATTCCTAGGGATGGGTCGTCCGCCGTCGCCCGCACGGCCGTGGCGGCGCCGAGCAGCGCCCCGAGGGCGAGGGACAGCCCGAAGGCGAACGCGAGGGCGGTGCCGTCGAGCCCCAGCTCCTCCGGCCGCGGCATCCATTCCGGCCCGAGACTCCGCAGGCCTTCGAGGATCCCAAAGGCCAGGGCGGTCCCCAGGATTCCGCCGAGGAGGCCGAGGGCGCAGCCCTCCACCACCAGCTGCCGGAGGAGCGGCCCGCGGCCGGCCCCGAGGGCGGCCCGCAGCGCCAGCTCCCGTCGCCGGCCCAGGGCCCGGATGAGGATGAGGTGGGTGGCGTTCAGGCAGGCGATGAGCAGGACCGTCGCCACGGCGGCGAGGAAGAGGCTCAGCTGCGGCCGGAGGTCCCCCACCAGGTTCTCCCGCATCGGCGTCGCCACCAGGTCGATGGGGGAGTCGACGGGGCCGTTGGGCATGGTGGGGCCGAAGGAGGCGAACCTCGCCGTCAGCTGCTGCGGCGTCACCCCGTCCTCCAGCCGACCGAGCATAGATAGGTAGTAGAAGCCACGACCCCTGGGTGCGCCCCCGAGGGGCAGCCACAGGTCCACCTCCCCATCGGGGTAGGCGAGGCCGGGGGGCAGCACCCCGACGACCGTATGCTGAACTTCGTCGACGGTGATCGTCCGTCCGAGGATCCCGTCGTCCCCCGCTCCGCCACGTCCCTTCGACAAGCGCCCCATCTCTTCGGCCCAGAGACGATGGCTGATCAGGGCGACCGGCGCCTGGCCGACTCGGTCGTCCTCGGCGCTGAACCCGCGGCCGAGAAAGGGGTCGACCCTGAGGGTTCGAAGCAGCCCCGACGACGCCGTCGCGGTCCACCGCCGCGAAGGACCGTCGCCGAGGTCCACGGTGGCGTGCTGGGTCGTCCACGCGTCGAGCCCTTCGAGGCCCTCCTGGGCGTCCCGGTAGGAGCGGTAGGCCGGATAGCTGGCGAGGATGGACCGCCGGGATTCGGGGGCGAGGGCCTCCACCACCACCAGCGATGCGGCGTCGTCGAAGGGGAGGGGGCGCAGCAGGGAGTCGTGAACGACGCTGAAGATGGCGATGCTGGCGCCGAGGCCGAGGGCGAGGGTACCGGCGACGGAGAGGGTCCACACCGGCCGACGGCCGAGGCTCCGCAGGGCGAAGGCGGCGTCGCGGCGGATCCAGTCGAGGGTGAAGAGCGCCCCCCGGTCGGCGGGCACCGAAGGCCGCGAAGGATCCGGACGCAGGTGGCGGAGGAGGGCGTCGTAGAGGGTGACGAAACACCAGGAGGTCCAGTGTCGGGCGGCGGCGAGCCGGCTCGCGGCCCTCGCCTCGTCCCCCTCTGCGCGCCAGATCTGGAGGAGCTCCCGGCCGAATCGACGGCGGAAGGGCTCTGGGTACAGCCGCAGTAGGGCCCGGGTCAGAGCGTCGATCATCATCCCCCCTCCGTGGCCAGGCCGCGGTTTCGGGCGAACTCCAAGAGCCGGTGCAGGCGCCCCAGCTCCGCCCGCAGGACGGCTTCCCCGAGGGTTGAGAGGACGTAGTAGCGCCAGCGGGAGGTCCCCCCATCCTCCGGCCGGGACGGGGTTTCCCGGATCAGGCCGTCCCGGTGCAGCCGGGCGAGGGCGTCGTAAAGGGTCGCGGCCCGCAGCTTGCGGCCGTTCCTGGCCTCGACGAAGCGCTTCACCCCGAAGCCGTGGGACTCGCCCTCCGCCAGGGCGAGGAGGATGTCGAGGCTGGTGTGGGGCAGGGGGAGGAACGAGGCCGGATCCGGCGCCTGGGGGTCGTCCATAGGGTCGCTCGCTGGGTCGTACGGTTGTGGATAATCGTCTTTCGATAGACGGCAAACGTACTATACGGAGCGAGCTTCGTCGGGTTTCACCGGCGGGTCCGTTCTCGGCCCCGTGGGGCCTGGCCCTACCCCCGGGCCAGGGGGGAGTGGGGACGGGGGTAGGGCCAGGCGGGGGGTACCGGAGGGTTCAGTTGGTCGGAGCTTCCAGGGTCAGGACCGGGCAACGGGCGGACCGGATGACCTTCTCGGCGACGCTGCCGAGCATGAAGCGCTCGAAGCCGGAGCGTCCCTTGTCTGAGATCACCAGAAGGTCCGCCTCCGACTCCTCCGCCCGCCGCAGGATCTCGGTCCCGGCCCGTCCCCCCTCCACCCGCAGGCTCATGCCGTCGGGGTCGGGGCCGTCGCTCTTGGCGACCTCCTGCTCGAGGGCCTTCCGGGTGCGACCGGCGAGATGCTCCACATCGAACGACTCGTAGCGGTCGTGCAGGCCCACGTAGAGGTCCGGGTCCAGCGGCGGCTCGATGACGTGCAGAACCTCGAGGGAGGCGCCGAAACGCACCGCCAGATCCTTGGCGGCCACCAGGGCCTGCCGGGAGGCCTCCGAGAAGTCGAAGGGGGCGAGGATCCGACTCGGCGGGTGGACCTCCGCCTGGGACTCCCGCAGGGTCAGGACAGCGCACGGTGCGGTGCGGACGACCTCCTCGGCGACGCTGCCGAGCAGGAAGCGGCGCCAACCCCGGCGGCCATGGGACCCCATGACGATCAGGTCCACCTCCTGCTTCTCCGCGTAGCGGACGACCTCCGGGGCCGCCGCGAGGGCCCGCTTCTGGACCTCGCGGATGTTCAGCCGTTCGCGGTCGCCTTCCCCGAGGAGCTCGTCGAGGCCGGAGGCGGCGAGCTCGCTGAGCTTGCGGTAGATGTCGTCGGCGTCGGGGAAGTGGGCCGTGGGGTGGTAGGGGTCATCGTGGTGGAGGACCACCACGTGCAGGATATCGAGCTCCGCACCAAAGCGGTCCGCCAGGAAAAGGGCGTGACCGAGGGCGGCGTTGGCGCATTCTGAGAAATCGGTGGGCATCAGTACCCGTCGGATCTTCATGGGGGCTCCTTTCAGGTCCGTGTGTCCCATGCTGGCAAGGGGGCTTGGGGGTGTCGACACCTCGGGGGGTGGCTCGTCCTCCTACCTGGAAGGATAGAGAGCGTCGTCCAGGAACACGGCGGGCGGCGGTAGACTTGGGGCTGCACTGCGTCCCGCACACCGCGCCTTGTCCGAAAATCACAGGAGATCTCCGTGCATCCCTACGAAAAGCTGTACATCGACGGCGAGTGGACGACCCCGAGCGGCTCCGGTCGTCTAGAGGTGATCGGTTCGGCCACCGAAGAAGTGCTCGCCACCGTCCCGGAGGGATCCGGGGAGGACGTGGACCGAGCGGTGGGGGCGGCCCGGCGCGCCTTCGACGGCGGCTGGTGGACTACCCCCGTCGCCGAACGGCAAGCCGTCCTCAGGCGCCTGGCGGACGGCCTCGGGGCCCGGCTGGACGAGCTGGGGAAGACCATCGCCCAGGAGGTGGGGACGCCGATGTTCCGCGCCAAGACGATCCAGGCGGGGCTGCCGGTGGCGGTGCTGCGGAGCTACGCCGACCTCCTCGATACGTTCCCCTTCGAAGAAGAGGTCGCCAACTCCCTCGTGGTGCGGGAGGGCATCGGGGTCGTGGCCTGCATCACCCCCTGGAACTACCCGCTGCACCAGATCGTCGCCAAGGTGGCCCCCGCCCTGGCGGCGGGCTGCACGGTGGTGGTGAAGCCCAGTGAGGTGGCCCCCATCAACGCCTTCATCCTCGCCGAGGTGGTCCACGAAGCGGGCCTGCCCGCCGGCGTCTTCAACCTGGTGACCGGCCTCGGTCCGGTGGTGGGGGAGGCGATGGCGGCCCACCCCGACGTGGACATGGTGTCCTTCACCGGCTCCACCCGGGCCGGCCGACGGGTGGCGGAGGTGGCGGCGGCGACGGTCAAGCGGGTCGCCCAGGAGCTCGGCGGCAAATCCGCCAACGTCATCCTCGACGATGCCGATCTGCCCAAGGCGGTGCGCACCGGGGTCGGCAACTGCTTCCTCAACTCCGGGCAGACCTGCTCCGCCTGGACCCGCATGCTGGTGCCCAGGGACCGCCACGGCGAGGCGGTGGAGCTGGCTCGGGAGGCCGCCGAACGGTTCACTTTGGGCGATCCGGTGGAGACGAACGCCAAGCTCGGCCCGCTGATTTCCGATGTCCAGCGGGAGCGGGTCCGGGGGTACATCCAGAAGGGCATCGACGAGGGGGCGACCCTGGTGACCGGCGGCGTCGACGCCCCGGAGGGGCTGGATCGGGGCTACTTCGTGCGCCCGACGGTCTTCGCCGACGTCGACACCTCGATGACCATCGCCCAGGAGGAGATCTTCGGTCCGGTGCTGTCGATCCTGCCCTACGACGGTGAGGACGACGCCGTGCGGATCGCCAACGATTCCCCCTACGGCCTCGCGGGGGCGGTCTGGTCGGCCGACGTGGAGCGGGCCAAGTCCGTCGCCCGGCGTATGCGCACCGGCCAGGTGGACATCAACGGCGGTCGCTTCAACCCCGTGGCCCCCTTCGGCGGCTACCGGCACTCGGGCAACGGCCGTGAGTTCGGAAAATGGGGCCTGGAGGAGTACCTGGAGGTGAAGTCCCTCCAGCTCTGATCGGCTTCCGGTCTTCGGCCCCCGGAGCCATCCCCGGGGGCCGTCCGGATCGGCTCTCCGGGGGCCTCCCTAGAAACTTAGAACGCCTCGGGCTCGGCGTCCGGGTCCCAGCGGAAGCGCCGTAGGTCGACCCGGTCGCGGGCGTCGAAACCGACCCCCTCGGCCTCCAGCATCGCCCGCTGGAGGCCCTCCGGCCCCGGGTCCCGCCGCGGGCTCACCTCCCCTTTGGCGTTGATCACCCGCTGCCAGGGAAGATCCTCGCCGCGGGACGCCGCCAGGGCATAGCCCACCTGCCGGGCGTGGCCGGGGAGCCCCGCCAGGATCGCCACCTGTCCGTAGGTGGCCACCCGACCCTCCGGGATCTGCCGCACCACGTCGTAGATCCGCTGCCATCGATCTGTCTTGGCCATGGTCGTCCTCGGCGCTGTGGGGAACTTTTCGGCGTCCATCTTCGTCAGCCCGGCAGAGCTTAACGACTAGGAGACTTGAGATGAAAGCCAAGCCCCGCAGTCTCGTTCCCCAAATCCTCGGAGGCCTGCTCCTCGGCCTTTGCGTTCTGGCGGTCTCCGACGGCGCGGTCCGTCTCGACATCGACGTCGGTGACGGCACCTCGGTGACCGAGCGTGGAGACTCGATGCGGGTCGTGATTCGGGAGGGGGGTGGGAGGCTCCGAATTGAGCGACGGGGGGAGGTGGAGTGGGACCGTGGCGGCGAGGTGACCCGTATCCCCCCCGGCGGCCGGCTGCGGGTCGAGCAGACGGGGGACGGCCCCAAGCGGTACCTGGAGATGCGGCCGGGCGCCGGCGAGGGTCCGGAGTTGGACTACCGCGTCGGCGGCTCCGCCACCCCCTTCGACGCGTCGGCCCAGGGCTGGCTCGCCGACGCCTTGGTGCGGGTCTCCCGCAGGACCGGCGTCGACGCCGATCGGCGGGTGGACCATCTCTGGGGGGAGGGGGGCTCGGCGGCGGTGCTGGCGGAGGTGGAGCAGCTCGGCTCCGACTCCGTGACCGGCCTCTACCTGGGGCTGCTGCTGGAACGTCCTACCCTGGGGGACGAAGAGGCCGTCCAGGCCCTGGAGGTCGCCAGCCGCAGCCTCGACTCCGACTACCAGCTGGGTCGTCTGCTCCGCGGGCTGTCTGAAGAGCGCCTGGTCTCGGGGACGGTACGCCGGGCCGCGATTCGGGCCAGCCCCTCCATCCACTCCGACTACGAGCAGAGCCGAACGCTGAAGGCGCTGTCCGAAGGGGCGAGCTCCGAGGCCCTCGTTATGCTGCTGGACGTGGCCCGCAGCCTCGGCAGCGACTACGAGCGGGCCAGCCTCGTGGTGAAGATCGCCGAGGACGAAACCCTTGACCCGGCGGCTCGGCGGGCGGCGGTCCGCACCTCCGCCGGGATCGGCAGCAACTACGAGAAGGGCCGTGCTCTGGGGGCGCTGGCGAAGGGCGCCGATCCGGGGACCCTGGTTCCCCTGCTGGCCACCGCCCGCAGCCTCGGGTCGGACCACGAGCTGGCCAACCTCCTGGTGGCGGTGGCAGGGGAGCACCCCATCGCAGGGGACGTCGCCACGGCCTTCGATAACGCCTTGGCGGCCCTGGACTCGGAGCACGAGCGGAAGCGGGTCCGGGCGGCGCGGGAATGAGGCGACCCCACCCCCGGGGAGATCGCGGCGGACGCCCGGACCTCCGGGTCCTGCGCCGCAGCGGGCCGGTGGGGGATGAGCTGGGGGCGTTCGAGCCCCCAGCCTTCACCAGCATGGTGGGCCAGTGGTGGGCGGACCGGCTGGTGCGGCCGGCGTCGTCGGCGCTGCGGGGTTTGGGTCAGGAGCCCCAAATACAAAGAAGCTCCGAAAACGATGGAGTTCCGTGAAGACCGACTTGATGTGCTGTCTCCGCCGTCGTGGCCGCCCTAGAGGACTGACGTGTTGAATGCGGCCCGGCGCCTGTTGTTCAAGTCTTCGCGGAACGCCACCGTTTTTCGGAGCCCGCTCTCGCCTCTTAGTGAGAGCAGGAACCGTGCCAATTCCGAGGCGCCGGCCAGGTGCGCGGCGCCTAGTCCCTAAGTCTTACAGAATCAAGATTTACGGTTCCCGCGGTCGACAGGGGTGCCAGTTGGATCACTGGGGGTGACCGCCTGCGGCCAGGGTGGAGGTGTCCGCTCCCGTACAGGGGCCTGGCTGTGCCCGTTTCCGGACAGTCCCCGTGCGGGCAATTCCCTCAGTCGTCGCCGGCGTAGGTGACTTCCATGCGCCGCATCCGCCAGCAGGCGAGGATGAGGAGGAGGGCGGTAAAGAGCATCAGGCCGGGGACGGAGATCCAGGCGGGGATCGGGTCCGCCATGACCGAGAACTGCCCTTCGCTGAGGGGAATCGGAAGCAGGGACTTGAGGTAGAAGACAACGCTGATCTTCTTCAGCCACGCGGGGAGCAGGAAGTTGATGAACTCCCAGCCCCAGATCAGGGCGGCGGTGATCACCGGGTTGCGGAAGACCAGACCCGCCAGCAGGAAAAGGGCCCCGTAGCCGACGCAGGCGAGGATCGAGATGCCGACGTAGCTCAGCAGGTTCGAGAGCCCCGGCCCCTGGAAGAGAAAGCGGGAGGCCTCCCCGAGCCCCCAGGGGCTCATGGTGATCACGTAGAGCAGCAGGGTGGAGACGCCGTAGACGGCGGCGATGGAGGCCAGGGCCGACACGTACTTGCCCACCACCAGGGCTTCGCGTCGCACGGGGGTCAGGAGGTAGTAGTGGAGGCTGCGCTCCAGGATCTCCGCCCGGAACAGGCTCATGAAGAGGATCACGCAGCTGAGGAAGATGGAGGTGCCGAGGTAGCCGACGTAGGTGAGGGCGAAGACGCGGCTGGCTTCGATGGGCCCGGAGATGTACTCCGTGGGGGAGGCGAAAAGGGCCCACAGGGTCATCAGCCCCACCGGCGCGAGGGCCAGGAAGTACAGCACGAAGGCCCGTCGGGACAGCAGGTTCTTGCGGATCTCCAGCCGCAGGATTCCGGTGATCTGGCGGCGGACCAGGGACCAGTCGACGGCGTCGGGCCCCCCCTGGGGGGCGGCGTCCATCGTCGCCGCGGGGGAGGTGGAGGGGGCGGAGCTCATGTCGATTCTCCCTCGATCAGGTAAGCGTAGACCGCCCGCACGTCGCTATCGGCGACGGTGACGGTCTCGATCTTCAGATCGTGCTCGAGCACCAGGTGGTTCATGTGGCCGTAGAGGTCCGGGGCGTTCTTGGTGCGCAGGAGGATGCCCTTCCTGTCGTCGTGTAGCGCCACCTCCACCACGATATCCAGCTCGAAGAGCTTGGAGGCGAGGAGGGGCGCTTTGTCGCAGCGCACCAGGATCTGGATCGGCCGCTCCTCCATCTCGGAGCGCACCCCGTGGACGTTCCCCTCGGCCACCACGTAGCCGCCGGAGAGCAGCACCACGCGGTCCGAGATCATGTCCACTTCGTGCAGGATGTGGCTCGAAATGATCACGTGGTGACCGTCCTCCGCGAGGGCCTCGAACACCTCGATGACCTCGGAGCGGGCCATGGGGTCGAGGCCGTTCAGGGGCTCGTCCAGCACCAGGACCCGGGGGTCGTGGCTGATGGCCTGGGCGAGGCGGATCCGCTGCCGCATGCCCTTGCTGTAGCCCGCCATGCGGCGGCCGGCGGCGTCCACGAGGTTCACCCGTTCGAGGGACCGCCGGGTCATCTCCTCCGCCTTCGGGTGGGGGTGGCCGTGGACCCTCAGGTACGAGTAGATGAACTGGTGACCCGTCATGTGGGCCGGGAACGAGTCGAATTGGGTCAGGTAGCCGATCTTGTGGAAGAGGTGGTGGGGCTGGTCCGTCGGCACCCCCAGCACCCGGATCTGCCCTTCGGTGGGGCGCAGCAGACCGGTCATCAGGTTCATCAGGGTGGACTTGCCGGCGCCGTTGGGGCCCACCAGGCCGGTGATGCCGCCGGGGAGGCGCAGGCTCACCCGGTTGATGCCGAGGACGTCGCCGTAGAACTTCGACACGTTGTCGAAGACGATGGCGGCGTCGTCGTGGACCGGGCCGAGGTCGTCGAGGCCGCTCATTTCACCCCCTCTCATCTCACCACCTCGTAGGCGCGGATTCTGCGGTCGAGCACGAACAGGCAGACCCCGAGGAAGCCCGCCACCACCAGCCAGGCGGACCAAACGGGTACCGAGCTGCCGGGGTTGATGGCCAAGAGGTCGGTCCACAGGATCGCCACCAGCTTCGCCGGGTTGAGCAGGTGTCCGAAGTCCGTGCGGAAAAGTCGGTTGACCATCTGACCGAAGAAGAGGCCCCCTAGCAGGACCAAGAGCATGGTGAAGCCGGCGATCGGCCGCCACCGCACCCAGGCGGAGATGGCGAGGGCCAGCAGCGACAACAGGACGATCCAGACTCCGGAACCCAGCAGCAGGGCCGGCACCAGCCGGGGGTGCTCCCCGAGCCAGGCGAACCCCTCAAAGTTGACCTGCATGACCATCAGCAGGAGTCCCGGGACCCAGGTGACGGCGGAGAGGAGGACCGCCAGCACGGTGAAGCGCCCGAGGATGTATTCGTACCGCGAGAACGGCCGGCTGAGGTAGAGGGGCAGCCCGTTGTTGGCCAGGTCCCGGGACACCAGGCCCGGGCCGACGAAGAGGGCGAGGAAGAAGGCGAACCAGGATTGGACCCGCAGGAACGTGGCGAAGAAGCGTTCGTCGATCGCCAGGAAGTCTTGGAGATCCAGCTGCGGCAGCAGCTCGAGCAGCGGCGTGCTGTGCCGTACATAGATCACCGCGGCGCTGTACAGCGGAAAGATGAAGCAGAGGACGAAGAACGCCACCATCCACCGCGATTTGAAGACGTCGCGCACGACGTAGCGGGGGAGGATGAGGAACCGACTCCATTCGGAGGTCGTCTCGCCGCTCCAGCGTTTGTAGGTACGTTCGTAGACCGCCACGTTCAGCCCTCCCGCATGGCCTTGTCGAAGATGTCCTGGAGCGAATCTTTCTTGTAGTCGAGGTGGCGGATCTGCACCCCGTGCTCGGCGGCGAGGGCGTAGAGGTCGCGGATCGACCGCTCCGGCGGCAGCACCATCTTCACCTGGCGCCGGCCGTGGGGGGTCACGTCGCAGCCGAGGCCCCGGGCCGCCTCCACGTAGCGCTCGGTGGGGCCGAAGAGCTCCAGCTCCAGGAACTTACGGTTGGCCCGCCGCTCCTCTTCGAGGTTGCAGTAGTAGGCGATGGAGCCGTTCTTGAGGATCAGCACCTCTTCGCAGCATTCCTCGACGTCCCGCAGCAGGTGCGACGACACCACCACGTGGACCTCCCCGGTGTCCCGGATCTCCTTGATCAGGCGGATCATGCGTTCCCGCCCGGGTGGGTCGAGGCCGTTGGTGGGCTCGTCGAGGAACAGCAGGCGGGGTCCGTGGACCAGGGCCTGGGCCAGCTTGGCCCGCTGCTTCATGCCGAGGGAGTAGGTCTCGAGGGTGCGGTAGCGGGCTTCGCCGAGGCCGACGTACCAGAGGGATTCGTGGGCCCGCTCCAGCGCCTGCTTCGCCGGCAGCCCCGAGAGCTCCGCCATCATGCGCACGAAGCGGACGGCGGTCATGCCGGCGATGAAGCTGTCCCGCTCCGGCATGTAGCCGATCAGGGCCCGGGCGGCCTTGTCTTCCTTCCGCAGGTCCTTGCCGAAGATCCGGGCGCTGCCGGAGGCGGGGCGGTGGAAGCCCAGGAGGGTGTGGATGAGGGTGGTCTTGCCGGCGCCGTTGGGACCCAGGAGGCCGATGGAACGGCCGGAGAAGGTTCCGGTGACGCCCCGTAGGGCCTCCAGCCGGCCGAAGCGGACGCTCAGGGCGTCGAGCTCGATGACGGGTTCCATGGTCTCCTCGAAGTAGGGCCCGGCTAGGCCCCTTCGGGGACCACCGCCGCGACCGGATGCAAAGCTAGGGCCGTCGTCCCGAAGGGCACCCCGCGCTGGGGAGGGTGTTGGGCCGGAACGATCGAGAATACGGCAAAACCAAGATTTTTGTTCCGCGGGGGTCTCGGGAGGGGGGGGAAGGAGAAGGAAGGAGAAGGGGCCCGGCGCGCCTTGGATGGAGCGCCGGGCCGGAGGGATCGGGCTCAGGAGCCTTCGAACAGGCCCCCGAGGATCGCTTCGAGGCCGGCGGGGTCCTTGAGGCCGAGGCCCCGCAGCAGGAGCGAGCCCATGAAGTCGCCGTGGTGGGTGGCGGCGACGGTGATCCGATCGGGGTCACCGTAGGCGAAGCCGAGGGTCGGCTGGTTCTGCTGCGCCATGGCGTCCACCGCGGCCCGCTGCTCCTCCGTCAGGGTGCCCTGGCCCAGCTTCTCCGCCACCGAGCCGATGGCCCCCGAGAGGTCCTGGTAGACCAGGGCCGAGAAGTTGTCCCGGCCGTCCTGGGGCAGGAGGGCGGTGAACTTGGGCGACTCGGTGATCGAGTAGCCCGACTGACGGAAGCGGATCGCCTGGTCGATGAGGGCGCGGTTCGGCGCCGCCACCAGGTACCCTTCGACGAAGGTGTAGTGGACGTCGACGATGTCCGACGGCAGGGTGTAGAAGGTGCGCCCGCCGACCTGGTTCTCGGCGATCGCCAGCTCCGGCTTGCCCGCCTTCGCCAGCTGTAGGTTGGCTTCCACCAGGCCCTGTTCGAGGCTCCACTGGAACCGCGCCGGGTCGTAGACCTCCATCACCAGCTTCCACGCCGGCGTCGGCAGCAGGGGACCGTCGATGGCGAAGGCCACCTCGCCCCCCAGGGAGGCGGCGAAGTCGTCCCGGAGGGACAGGCCGTAGGTCTCCTCGAATTCCCGCAGCCCGGCGGGCAGCCCGCCGGCGAGGCCGTAGGCGTCGTCCAGCAGCTTGGCGGGGTCCTGGAACACCGCCGCCGCCAGCAGCTTGGCCTCCGGGGAGACGAAGTCGAGGGCCCCCATGGAGGCCGGCGCCGCCAGCCACGAGGCCATGCCGTGGCGCGCCTCGTCGAAGGTCATCACCGCCCGGTGGGAGGTCTTCCCGGCCAGGCGTTTCTGCTCCAGCATCAGGTGCCGCACGTTGTCGACGCCGAGGGCCTCGAAGGGGGTCTCGGTGTCGGCGGAGGCGCGGACCGCGCGATCGACCATCGAGTGGAGGTCGGCGGCGACGACGAACTCCGCACCCTCGGCGTAGAGGGCCACGATGCTGGCGTGGAAGGGGCTACCGACGAACGGGTTGCTCTGCCCGTCCTGGAGGATGGCGGCCACCCGGCGCAGGGGCTCGATGCCCATGGAGCCGATGGCCAGATCCCCCTGGAACCACATCAGGAACTGCTCGGAGTCGTTGCCGCCGGCGAAGGTCGTCGGGTCGTCCACGAAGACCAGGGGCAGGCCGTCGCCGTCCCCGAGCTGGGCCGCGAGTTCCTCCGCCTTCTGCTCGATGAAGGCCCGCAGTCCGTCGGCGTCCATCACCTCCGCCAGCACCAGCACCTCACCGACGTCCTGGTCCTCCAGGCTGCCCCCCACCGCCAGCTCGTCGCCGAGGAAGGTGCTGAGGTCGCCGAGGGCGGTCATCGCCTCGTCCACCTTGTCCTGGAACTGGCTGGCGGCGTTGTCGGCCCACCATTCCGCCAGCTCGGGGCTCTGGTCGAGGTGGTCCTGCAGCACCTGATGGGTCTGGGACAGGGTGCGGGCCACGTTCGGGGCGGCGGCGAAGAAGACGGTGTCCTCCGGCATCAGGTCGAGGAGGCGGCTCGAATACCGCAGCTCGCCGGAGACCCGCTTGTCGAGGTCGGCCCGCAGCTCACCGTATTGACGCAGCAGCTCCAGGTAGCCGTCGACGCCGCGGCTCCAGGCGATGTCCTTGGCCACCGGGGTGGGGGCCAAGAAGGTGTGGGTGACCACCTGGTCGCCGGGGTGGAGGATGTCCTCGTCGCCGCCGTGGCGTACCCGGACCTCCCCTTCGACCACGGAGACGCGGGACCCCTTGGTGCCGTGGTTGACCGAGAAGATGGTGCCGGTCACCGAGACGAGGCAGTCGTCGGTGGCGACGTAGAGGTGGCGCTGCCGCTGCTCGGCGGCCTCCACCATGACGCTGCCCCGCTCGAGGTGGATCGTGGTGCCTTTGCGTCCTTCGTCGACGAAGATCTCCGAGCGTTCCCGCATCTCCACCAGCGAGCCGTCTTCGAGGCGCACGACGGCGCCGCCGTCACGGCCGGTGCGGATCACGTCCCCCTCGGCGACGACGTCGCCGCTGACGATCGGCTGCTGGGACGCCGAGGCGACCCGGAACAGCTGGCCGTCCACCGTCTGCACCGTGGCGCTCGGGCCGCTGGGCCAGAATTCGCGGACCACCAGCTGGGTGACGGCGATGCCGGCGATCAGCATGGCGGCGATGCCCCAGATCCGCAGATCGGCCCAGGGGGGCTTGCGGGCGGCCTCCGCCACGACGGGCTCCACCTCGGGGACGGGGGAGCCGTCGCGGACGATTGTCATGCCGCGGCGGGCGTTGTGGCCGCCGGCGAGCTGTTTCCACACCCGCTCCGCGGCCTGGGCCGTCACTTGCGGGTCCGGCTCGGTGGCCTGGACCTGAGATGCCGCCCGGTCGATCAGCCCTTCGGCGGCCGAAAGCTCTCTGTCTTCTCTACTCATGTCAACTCTCCTACGAACGAGCGGATCTCTTGCTTGACGTGGGTACGTGCACGGAAGAGGGTGACGCCGACCGCGCCCTGGGTCATCCCCAGCATGGCGGCGATGTCCTGGTTGGACATACCCTCGAAGAACCTGAGGCTGAAGACCTCGGCGCTTTTCTCCGTCAGGCCAAGGAGGGCCTGGCGGATGCCCCGCCGCAGCTCCCGATCCTGCTGCAGGCGTTCCGGCCCCTGATGCTCCCCCTCCGTCGGCGGGACCGTCAGGTCGTCTAGGGGCATCGAGCGGCTGCGGCCGCGGGCCCGCATCAGATCGAGGCCCGCGTTGACCGCTGCACGGTGCAGATAGGCGCCGGGGTTGGGGGAAAGGTCCAGCTCGTCCTGGCGCCTGAGCAGTCTCAGGAAGACGGTTTGCAGGACGTCTTCGGCGTCCTGGGCGCTGCCGGTGACGCGGTAGGCGGCGGCGAAGACCTTGCCGTGGTAGCGCTGGAAGATGTTCTCCAGCTGACTCGACGGCGCGGGTAGGGGTTCGGGCGTGGGGTTCGCGGCGGGCAAAGGATCTTCCTCCTAGGTTCGTTCCTGCATGAGAAACGTTCGCCCCGGTGGGACATTACACGTTCCCGGGAGAGATGTCGGAGACGCCGTCATCGGGCGCCGAAGACGGAGCCGTTCGGGCCCGGATCGTTCGATCAGGGAGCGCCCTCGAGAAGGGCCGTCGCGGCCTCCCCTACGGCGTTCGCCAAAAGCACCTTGCCGGCCGCCGTGTAGTGGCAGCAGCTGTCGACGTACATCTGGCCGTCGGCGTCGTCGAAGAGGTCGACGGGCGCACGGATGGCCACCCCGGCGCGCTCCAGCTCGGGAATCCGGGCCAGCAGCAGGGGGTAGCGCTCGGCGATCGGCCCGCGGTAGGGCGACTGCTCGGAGAAGGCGACGGCTTTCTCCTGCTCGTCGAAGACCCGCTCCGTGGCGTGGTACTGGTTGGGCTGGACGACGTGCAGGTAGTGCCCGCCGGTCTGTTTCTGGAGGGTGTGCATCATCTGAGAGGAGCTCTGCCACAGATCCAGGGCCTCACGGATGCGCTCGCCCGTTTCCGGCCCGCGCTCGCCCGTGGCCTGGTCCGCAAGATAGAACCAGGACTCCTCATGGGTCGAGGCTTCGGCCTCGGCCATCGCCAGGACGCTTTTCTGGAACCGTTTGCGCAGCACCCGCAGCCAGGTGCGGTCGATCATGTAGCCCGCGGCGAACTTCAGCTCCCAGGCCTCCCGCGTGTGGATCCGTTCCTCCAGCTTCTTGTGGGCCCGCCAGGACGTCCGGGCCATGAGGAGACGCTCCAGATCCTCCCCTTTGCCGGCGCTTCCCACGACCTTGCGCAGGCTCCACACGTGCTCGGCGCTCGGCATGCCGACGTCGATACCCTTCAGCGTGTTCAGCTGGGTCAGGGCCATTTCGTTGAAGCCGTCAACGTTGATCACCAGGTCGAGCTCTTGGCCGAGGGAACGGAAGAAGGTGTAGATCAGGACCTGCTGCGGCTGTTTGTAGCCCCCTTGGGCGAAGTTCAGGATCGTCACGTCTTCGGGCTCTCGGCCGGTGGCCGCCGCGAGTTGACGGGCGAGGATCCCTTCCCGAGCGTCGAAGACCGCGAGGTTGGAGGCGACGGAGCCGCCGAAAATCCCCACCAGCAGCTCGTCGGGGTGCCGGCGGGCGAAAGGGAGATCGCGGGGGTCGTCGAAGCCGTGGTTGTTCTGCCGGACCCGGAGCCGCTGGCGCTCGGCCTCCGACAGGCGGGACGGCTGCAGCACGAAGCCGAAGTACGGGTGCACCCGGAAGCTTTCCACCAGGGTGTCCTGGGTCTTCTCCGGCAGCGACCGGTTCGCGGCTAGGGGGCTCGTGTAGTAGAGCTTCTGGGTCTTCTCGAAGAAATAGACCAGGCCGGCCGCTTCGAGCAGGAGGGCGAAGAGAAGGAGATTGAACCCCAGCAGCGCCAAGAAACGGAGGGCGCGTTTCAGCAGAGCCTTGGGGGCTAGGGAGGGGGGGAGGGGGACGCGCATCGGGGGGGCTCCTTGGATTCTGATCGCGCGCTGGTGAGCCGAGGGGGAAGGGCGACGGGTTCAGCCGCCGCCGCGGGAATCCGGGGGCAGCGGCGGCCAGTCGGTGGCCCCCTCCGGCCCTTCGGCCCGGGCCCTGGCTCTCAGCCGCATCCCCTGGGGCAGCCACGGACGCTGCAGCAGCCGCGGCCGCAGCTCCACCAGCCTGGCGAGCTGCTTCGCCTTCAGCACCTTGACGACGGCGATCTTCATGTCGAGCTCATTGGCCTCCGCCCGGCCCGCGGCGGCGGCCAGCTCGCTGTTGGCGGCCTCTACGCGGTCCCAATCCCGGGCGGCCAGGGCGTCGGCGGCGCTGCGGCGGACCTCCATCTGGGCCCGGGCCAGGGCCCTGCGGCGGTTGAGGTGCTCGTCGAAGGTCCGGTCCATCCGCCGCCGCTGCCGCTTGCCGAGATCGAGGGCGTCTATGACCTCCTGTTGGTTCCACCACAGGCTCCGCTCGGCGGCGCGGGGGCCAAGGGCTTCCCCCCTGGGGGCCTGACCGGCGGTGGGGACGGCGGGGATCAACAGGCCGGCGGCGAGGGCCAGGGCGAGGGCCGTGGGGACGCGGACGGGGCGGGTGAAGATCGTCAAAGCGGGGTCCTCCGAACGGTGGCCGCGGTCCGGCGTGGTTCGATGCCTTTGCGGCCGCGGGCGATCTCAGGGCAGGTCAGGTGTTGATCGTAGCACCGGCTCCGCCCGGAGCAGGTGGTCGGCGGCGGTCAGCTCGTCCACCGTCCCCACGTGGAGCCGCTGCCCAAAGGCCCGACGGGCGGAGACGCCCCCGAGCTCCACCAGGTGGGCGACGAAGCGGCCGATCTCGTCCTTCGGCCGGCCCTCCGCCAGGTAGGGGCCCACCCGGCTGAGGGCCGCGCGGTCGAATCCGTAGACCGACGGGCACGCCCAGGGGGAGGGTGGCACCTCCGGCTTCTCCTCGAACGCCGTCACCCGGTCGTCGTTGTCCAGCACCAGCACCCCGGTGCGCCGGAGCTTCGCGGTGCTCTCCTCGTGGAGGGCCAGCACCGTGGGCTCCCCCCGGTCGAGGAAGCGGTCCCAGAGGGGCCGGAGGGGGAAGCGGAAGATGTTGTCCCCGGCGGCCACCAGGGCGCCTTGGGGGAGGCCGATGCGATCGAGGACGAATCCCAGGTCGCCGATGGCCCCGAGGCGGGAGGCGTTGTCGACGGTGCCGTCATCGTGGACCGCGAGCTCGACGCCCCTGCGCCCGGCTTCAACCCGGCGCTCCTCGGCCCAGGCGTCGAAGGCGCCGGCGTAGTGGGCGTTCGACACCACCTGCACCGAGCGCAGCCGGGGGAGGTCCCATAGCTGGTCCAGCAGGTAGTCGAGCACCGGCCTGCCGGCCACCGGCAGCAGCGGCTTGGGGGTGGTGGCGGTGAGCTCGCCGAGGCGGGTGCCGTAGCCGGCGCACAGGAGGATGGCGGTGTACTCGTCTACGGTGTGATCGTCCATGGCGGGGCTATTGTAAGCTCGCCGAGGTCCTCCAAACATCGCCGAAACGACGGAGAGCAATATGGCCGACGAGACGAGGGCCGACGAGACGAAGCCGGCCGAGGAAAGGCAGCCCAGCGATCGACTGGTCCTCCTCGGGACCGGCACCTGCCAGCTCGGCGGCGGTCGGCGGGCGTCGTCGGTGCTGCTGGAGCTGGGGGACCTGCGGCTGGTCTACGACCTGGGGCACGGTATCGCCGATCGCCTGGCGGAGATCGGCCTGCGGCAGGACGACGTGCGCCACGTGGTGATCTCCCACTTCCACCCCGACCACGTCTCCGACCTGGTGCCCTACCTGCACGGGGCGGCCTGGTCCCAGGTGGACCCGAGGACCGTCGATCTTCACCTCTACGGACCGCCGGGGCTCCAAACCCTGATCGAATCCCTATTCCAGGTCTTCGGCGCCGGGGTGCTGGAGCGGGACGCCTGGCGGGTCCACCTCCACGAGGTGACCGCGGACCGTCTAGAGATCGAAGGGCGGACCTTCGAGTGGTGCGACCTTCCCCCCGCCGGCAACCGCGGCCTGGGTTTCGAGCTGCACGGCCGTCGCTACGGCCTCACGGGGGATTCGAGCTTCCACCGCCAGGAGGTGGAGTTCCTGGCGGGGCGGGACCTCGCGGTCTTCGATTCGGGGCACCTGACGGACGACGAGATCGTCGACCTGGCGGCGGCCACCGGGGTCCGCCGGCTGGTCGCCTCCCACGTCTACCGGCCCCTGGACCTGCCGGTCCTGCAGGGCCGTGCCGAGGCCCGCGGCTACGGGGGTCGCCTTGAGATGGGGGAGGATCTGATGGAGATCGCCCTCCCGGCGCCCGCGGCTGCTAAGCTCCGAACGCCATGATTACCGGTAGCAACACCGTATTCGAGCACAACGGCAAGGAATACCACCTCCAGGCCGAGGATCTCGGCGCGGAGCTGGGGGTCTTCGAGATCCGGGTCTACACCCAAGGCACGGTCCTGTGGCAGAAGCGCATGCCCTACGCTGACCTGCTGGAGCAGGGGCTGGGGCAGAAGGATCTGTACCAGGCCCTGCGGACGAAGATGGAGAAGACCCTGCTCACCGTCGAGGCGGCCATCGCCAAGGGCAAGCTGGGCTAAACCGGACCCTCGGGCGAGATGGACACCAAGACCTTCGAGTCCCTGCGCCTGGCGTTGGACGCCAGTCCGGACAACCTGGAGCTGCGCCTCGTGCTGGTGGACGCCCAAGCCGAGCGCCGGGACGCCGAGGGGGTTCGAAGCCTGCTGGCACCCCTCGATCCCTCGGACCTTCGGGGGGAAGACCGGGGTCGCTGCGCCCGGGCCCTCCTGGCCGTCGGCGACGCCGAGGGCGCCCTGCGCCACGCGGTAGGGGACGGGCCGGATCTCCTCATGCTGCGGGCCCGGGCCCTGCTGGAGCTGGGCCGCCACGACGACGGCCTGGCCGCCTACCGAAGAGCGGTGGAGGCCAACCCCGCCCTCGAAGACACCGACCTACGGGACCGCCTGGCGGTCAACGTGCGGACCTTCCCGCGGCAGGTGGAGGGGGAGGGTCGGCCGACCCTCAAGGTCTACTCGAACGACGCCACCGACGACACGGAGGTACAGCGCCTCCTGGATCCTGAACGGGAGAAGGTGACGTTCGCCGACGTCGGCGGCCTCGGGGCGGTGAAGAAGCAAATCGAGAAGCGGATCATCCTGCCGTTCCAGAAGCCCTCCCTCTTCCGGCGCTTCAAGAAGAAGGTGGGTGGCGGCATCCTGCTCTACGGCCCCCCCGGCTGCGGCAAGACCCTGCTGGCCCGGGCCACCGCCGGTGAGTGCGACGCCGAGTTCTTGAGCGTCGACATCGCCGACGTCCTCGACATGTACCTCGGCGAGTCGGAGTCGAAGCTCCGGGCGATCTTCGAGAAGGCCCGGGCGTCGACGCCGTCGGTGCTTTTCTTCGACGAGATCGAGGCCCTCGGAGGCAAGCGTCAGTACTCCCGGGAGGCGACGTCGTCGAAGCTGGTGAGCCAGTTCCTCGCCGAGATGGACGGCTTCGCCCAGAACAACGCCGGGGTCCTGGTGCTCGGCGCCACCAACGTGCCCTGGGCCGTCGACCCCGCTTTCCGGCGCCCGGGGCGCTTCGACCGGATGATGTTCGTCCCACCCCCCGACCGGGACGCCCGGGAGGCGATCCTGCGGCTGTCGCTGCGGGGGGTGCCCACCGCCGACGGCGTCGATTTCGGCTTCCTCGCCAAGCGCACGTCGGGCTTCTCGGGGGCGGATCTCGAAAACCTCGTGGACTCCGCGGCGGACCTCGCCATCGAGACCTCCATCGAGACCGGAGAAGAGGTGCCGGTCCACGACGAGCACCTGCGCCGTAGCCTCGGGGAGGTGCGGGCGACGACCCTCGAATGGCTCACCACCGCCCGCAACTACGCCCGCTACGCCAACGAGGCGGGGCAGTACGACGACGTCCTCGACTTCCTGAAGCGGCACGGCAAATGAGGCGGCCCGGCAAATGAGGATTCGATGAGTCAGCCCGACGGCTACCGCCTGCTCGACGAGCCCCAGCCCGGGGCCATGGCGCAGCTGGTGGTGGATCCTCTGTGGCCCCTACTGGCGGTGATGTTCGGCGGCGCCTGGCTGAGCTGGCCGTGGTTCGCCCTCAACGGCTTCGCCGTCGGAAGCCCCACCCGGCGCCGGGAGCTGGCGTGGGCGGTAGGGGGCTTCGCCGGCAGCGCCGCCCTGGTGGTGGCCCTGGGCGTCCTCACCGGTCGCGGGATCCTCGCCGGCGTGGGGATCCAATACGCCCTGGTCGGCCTGACGGTGTGGAAGCTCCTGGTGAGCTACCGCCTCTATCTGCTCCAGGCCCGCAGCTTCGGGCTGTACCGCTACTTCGGAGGCGCCGTCCGCAACGGCTTCCTCGTGATACTCGTGGCGTTCATTTTCGGCCCCAGGCTGCTGGCGGACCTCCCCGAGATCCTCCTCGTCATCCTGCGCTGAGGACAAAGACCATGACCTACGGACCCATCGGCGGACGGCTGGAGCTGGCGAAGCGTCAGATCGACCTCGGGCAGCTGCCGGGGGCGGTGGAGAGCCTGCGGGCGGTGCTGGCGACGGACCCCGACCACGCCGGCGCCCACGCCCTCCTGGCGCTGGTGCTGCTGGACATGCGGCGCCTCCACGCCGCCGAGCACGAGGCGGGCCTGGCGCAGACCCTGGAGCCGGAGGGGCTCCTGCCCCTCTATGCCTCCGCCGCGGTGGCGATGGCCCGGCGGCGGTTCGCCAAGGCGGAGGAGCTCTACCGGATGCTGCTGGAGCTCGACCCGGAGAGCCCGGGACCCTACCGCTCCCTGGCCGGGGTCTACGGGCTGACGGGCCGCGACTCGGAGGTGGGGGGGCTGCTGGAAAAAGCCCTGGAGGTCGACCCGGAGGATCCGGAGACCCTGGAGGCCCTGGGGGATTGGCACCTCGACGCCGGCCGGGTGGACGAGGCCGAACGGTGGGCCCGGCGGGCCCTGGAGGTGCAGCCGGAGCACTCCGGGGGGCTGGTGCTCATGGGCCGGGTCCTGCTCCACCGGGACCAGCTGGACGACGCCCGGGAGCACGCGGTCTGGGCCCTGCAGAAGAATCCTTCGGACCCTTCCGCCCTCCACCTCCTGACCTCCATCAAGGCCCGCCGCAGCCTGGTGCTGGGCCTCTGGTGGCGCTACTCCACGTGGATGGGGGGCCTCGGCGACGGCCGGGCGATCCTGGTGCTCTTGGGGGCCTTCGTGCTCTACCGCATCGGCGTGATCACCGCCGAGCACCAGGGTAGCGAGAACCTGGCGTCGTACATCCAGGTCCTCTGGCTCGGGCTCGTCGCCTACACCTGGATCGGCCCCGGACTGTTTTCGCGGTCCCTGCAGAAGGAGCTGTCCACCGTCACCCTGAACAAGGGCTTCTGAGGACGGGATGGGGCAGCCGGAGCCGCGGGATCTCGAAGCGCTGCGGGACCTCGCCGTCGACCTGGCGTGGCGGGCCGGCCGGCGGACGTTGGCCTACTTCCAGGCCGGAGTGGAGGTGGAGGCCAAGGCCGATGGGACGCCGGTGACCCGGGCGGATCGGGAGGCGGAGGCGCTGCTGCGTCGGGAGATCCGCAGCCGCTACCCCGACGACGCCCTGCGCGGGGAGGAGTACGACGACGAAGCCGGGTCCACCGGCTGGACCTGGGTCCTCGACCCCATCGACGGCACCAAGAGCTTCGTCCACGGGGTGCCGTTCTACTCGGTGCTGGTGGCGGTCTGCGAAGGGACCCGTCCGGTGGTGGGGGTGATCCATCTGCCGGGGCTGGGGGAGACGGTGGCGGCCCACCGCGGCGGCGGCTGCTGGTGGAACGGTCGCCGCGCCCGCGTATCCGAAACCCCGCGGGTGGCGGAGGCCCTGGTGGTCACCAGCGATTTCCCCGGCAGCGAGCAGGCCCACACGCCCACCCGCCTCTACGACGCCGCCCGCCTGCGCCGCACGTGGGGGGACGCCTACGGCTACGCCATGGTGGCCACCGGCCGCGCCGACGTGATGATCGACCCCGAGGTCGCCCCGTGGGACGTCGCCGCGGTGCAGCCGGTGGTGGAGGAGGCGGGGGGCCGCTTCACCGACCTCGGGGGGACCGCCAGCCCCTGGAACGGCAACGCCGTGGCCACCAACGGCCATCTCCACGACGAGGTCCTCCGCCTCGTCGGCCCGGCCTGAGATCCCGCACCCGGCGGGGTAGGATGGCGCCATGACGCCGAGGATCCACCTGGTCGACGCCAGTCCGTACATTTTCCGCGCCTTCTTCTCCCTGCCGCCGAGCCTGAAGTCCGCCGCCGGGCTGCCGGCGAACGCCACCTACGGCTTCGCCGGCTTCCTGCTGAAGCTCCTGGCGGACGAGGGGGTGAGCCACCTGGCCCTGGCGTTCGACGAAAGCCTGACCACCAGCTTCCGCAACGACTTCTACCCCGAGTACAAGGCCCAGCGGGAGCTCCCGAACCCCGACCTCGAACGGCAGCTGAAGGGCTGCGTCGCCTTGGCAGAGGCCCTTGGGATCGCCACCTTTGCGAGCCCGCGGTACGAGGCCGAAGACCTGCTGGCGACGGTGGGGGCGCCGCTGGTGGAGGCGGGGGCGTCGGCGGTGATCGTCTCCTCCGACAAGGATCTGATGCAGCTGGTGACGGATCGGGTAGAGCTCTTCGACTTCGCCCGCGGCGAGCGCTACGGCCCCGCCGAGGTGATGGTGAAGTTCGGCGTCCGCCCCGGCCAGATCGCCGACTACCTGGGCCTGGCGGGGACAGCGTCGACAACATCCCCGGGGTCCCCGGCGTCGGCAAGAAGACCGCGTCGGCGCTGCTGGCGTACTTCGAGTCGCTGGAGGATCTCTATTCGCGGCTCGACGAGGTTCCACAGCTGCCCGTCCGCGGCGCCAAAGCCCTCGCCCGCAAGCTGGTGGAGCACCGCGGGGCGGCGGAGCTTTCGAAGCGGCTGGCCACCATCGTCACCGACGCCGAGACCGCCGAAGGGGTGGCGAAGGCCGACCTCGACCGGCTGGAGCTGCGCCGCCCCGACCCGGCCCTGCTGGAGCCCTGGCTCGAGGAGCACGGCTTCGGCAGCCTCGCCGAGCGCCTGCGGGGCTGGCCGGAGGCGGGATGAGCTCTAGCATGGAGAAGGTCACCGCCGAGGCGCTGGTGCGTCGGCTGAATCTGGTGCCCCACCCCGAAGGGGGTTTTTACCGCGAGACCTACCGGTCCGCCGCCGAGATCCCCGCCGACGCCCTAGGTGCGGCGGCCGATGTCGCGGGGCCGAGGGTCCAGGGGACGGCGATCTACTACCTCCTCACCCCCGGCACCTTCTCCGAGCTGCACCGCCTGAGGTTCGACGAGGTCTGGCACCACTACCTCGGCGACGCCGTCGAGCAGCTCCAGCTGGACCCGAGCGCGAAGACGGGGCGCTGGGTGGTCTACGGCAAAGACCTGACGGCGGGGCAGGTGCCCCAGGGGCTGGCCCCCCGGGGCGTCTGGCAGGGGGCTCGCCTGGTGGCCGACGGGGAGCACGGCTTCGCCCTCCTCGGCTGCACCATGGCCCCGGGGTTCGACTTCGCCGACTACGAAGCGGGGCGCAGGGACGACCTGGCGGCGGCGTTTCCCCGCTGGAAGGATCCCATCGGGGCCCTCACCCGAAGCTGAGGGAGCCGTCGGCTCGGGGCGCGGACCTCAGGGTGCGGCCAGGTGGCGGGCCACGAGCCCTTCGAGGATGCGGCCGTGGGGGATGCCCCGCAATCGGAGCCTCGGGGCGTCGAGGAGGGCGGCGGCGAGGGCTAGGAGCCCGCGGCGGGCCCGCGGGCCCGTGGCACGGGCGTGGAGGTACCGCAGCACCGCCGACGAGGCGATGGCCCAGGGCTGCCGGTTGCGGGGGTCCTCGAAGCCGCCGGCGCCCCCCAGGGCATCGGCGGCCATCAGCAGATGGATGGCGGACAGCGGATCCTCGAAGAAGCCGTCGAGGCAGGGTTCGAGGGCCTGGAGCACCCCCTGGACCGAATCGTCGTCGAGACTGTCCCGGTGGCCGAGGTAGACCGAAAGGGAGCGACTGCGCAGTGTGGGCAAGAGATCGAGGCGGGACGCCGCCAGCAGGAGGAAGTGCCGGGGGGTGCGTTCCGGCGGCTCCTCCAGCAGCTTGAGGAGGGCGTCGGCGGCCCCCGCCGAGAGGGAGTCCGCCTCGGCGACCACGAAGACCTGGCCGCCGGCCTCGAAGGGGGCGGAGTAGGCCCCGCGGAGGAATCCCTTGGTGGCGTCGACGGAGGTGGCGGTGCGCAGGTCCCGCTCCAGCACGTGGAGATCGGGGTGGAAGCGCTCCGCCCCTTTCTCGGGCCACAGCAGCCGGCGGCAGTGGGTGCAGGCATTGGCGTCTTCGGGGTCGCAACCCCGGGGCTCGGGGTCCCCCGGCGATTGGGTGCACAGGAGGGCGCGGGCGAAGTCGAGGGCCAGCCGGCGGCGGGCCTCGCCGTCTCCGCCGTAGAGGATCACGGAGGGGTACAGGCGTCCCTTCCGCGCCAGCTCCAGGGATTCCGCCGGGCCGCTCAAGTCCTCCCTCCGGCGGCGACGGCGCCGAAACAGCGTTCGAGGGTCGCCTCCACCTGCCGCCAGGTGTCCTCCTTCTCCCCCTCGGAGTCGATCACCGTGAAGCGTTCCGGCTCGGCCCGGGTCAAGGCGAGGAAGCCGTCGCGGACCTGGCGGTAGAAATCGAGACCCTCGGTGTCGAGGCGATCTGGGGAGCCTTTGCTGCGGTCCTGTTTCTGGCCGCGGGCCTGGGCCGCCTCAGGGGAAAGGTCGAAGAGGAGGGTGTGGTCCGGGCGACGTCCGCCGGTGGCGAGCCGGTCCAGCTCCGCGATCCACTCGGGGCCGAGGCTACGGCCGGCACCCTGGTAGGCGAGGGAGGAGTCGGTGAAGCGGTCGCACAGGACGTGGACCCCCTCCGCCAGCTTCGGCTCGATGCGCTCCAGCAGGTGCTGGCGCCGGCTGGCGAAGACGAGCAGGGCCTCCACCCGCCCGTCCATCTTTCCCCAGCGGTGGTCGAGGAACAGGTCCCGGACCGCGTCCCCGAGGGGGGTCCCGCCGGGTTCCCGGGTGACGTCCACCCGCTGGCCGCGGTCCTCCAGCCACCGGGCGGCCCGCACCAGGTGGGTGCTCTTGCCGCTGCCGTCGAGTCCTTCGAAGGTGAGGAAGAGGGCTGTCATGGGGAGGGGAGCGGCGGAATAGGTCCGCGCGCGGGGACGTTAGCATAATCGTCATGACCCCCTCGACGTCCCCCGGTAGCCGGCCCGAGCGCATCTTCTACGACGGCGATTGCGGCGTCTGCCACTGGGCGGTGGATTTCGTCGCCCGGCGGGACGAAGGCGGCCGACGGTTCCGCTTCGCACCCCTCGGCGGCGCCGCCTTCGAGGCTGAGATTTCGCCCCGGCGCCGGTCCAGCCTGCCGGACTCGATGTTGGTGCTGACCGGCGACGGCCAGCTCCTGCTGCGGTCCGACGGCGCCCTCCACATCCTGCGCCGCATCGGCGGCCCCTGGGGGTTTCTGGCGGCGCTGCTCCGCGTCGTGCCGCGGCCGCTGCGGGATTGGGGGTACGACCTGTTCGCCCGCGTGCGCCACCGGCTGGTGCGGCCCCCGGAGGGCACCTGCCCGCTGATGCCGCCGGAGCTGCGGGCGCGTTTCGACGCCTGAGCCGGACGCTCAGGCGTCGTCGAGGTCGGTGGTCTCAGGCGTTGAGGTCGAAGAGCACCGCCGACTCGCCGCGCTCGTCGATGAGGTGCTCGAGGTGGTTCACCAAAGCGCGGTGCCGCTCGACCGTCGCCTCCAGCTCCAGACTTTCGAGGTAGGGGCGGAGGCGGTCCCTCAGCTCGGTCTCTTCGATGCCCCTCAGGTGCTTCCACATCGACCGCTCGCAGACCACCACCGGCGGTCCTTCGGGGAACTCTGGGGAGCTCTTGAAGGAGCGGGTGTGGTCCACCAGCCAGACCTTGTGGTCGGCGTCGACGAGGATGTTTCCGGTGTTGCGGTCGAAGTTGTAGATCAGGTGGTCGAACACCCGCATCATGTGCTTCTGGAAGTTGATGTGGGCGGGCCGCGCCGGCTTGTCCCCGCGCTCGATCCGATCGGTCTCGCTGGTGGCGTTTTCCACCCACAGCTGCACCGATCCCTCGCGGCCGTCGATGCGCCTCAAGGTCGCCGGCGGAACGTGGTCGAGCCCCACCAGGCGGCTGACTTCGTAGGCGGCGATCTCGAAGGCGTAGTGGTCGCGGAACTGTTTGCGGTTCAGGTGACCGCCGGTGCGGTGCTTGCTGGCGGCGACGGTGCGGAAGATGGCGTCGGCCCGCACGCCGTCCTTTTCCAGGTAGAGCTTGAGGGGCTTGGTGGATCCGGAGGTGAGAACCTTGGTGCGCACGACGTCGGCGGTGCGGAGGAACTCCAGCACCTGGGCGTCGGTGCGGAAGGGCAGGGGCTCGCCGTCGGGTCCGATCCAGCGCCGCGCGGGGGCGATGATGGCGGGCCGGGCCGGGGCTTCGTAGGAGGTGGCGCTGCGGACCGCGAGGTCCGCGAGGACGGCGAAGGAGTTGGCGGAGGCCGGGGTCGCCAGGCTCGCGCTGAGCAGAAGAATCCCTAGTGAGGCGCACAGCGCCCCGAATATGGGTTTCATGACGGATCTCCAGAGTTTGGGTGGGGACGCGCCGGACGAGCGGTGGTGAAGAAGAGGGAGCTCCGGCGCGGGCCGATTCTAGGGGAACATACGCGCCGTTGGCGAGATTGTTCCGAGGGAATCGCTGGGACCGATACGGCCCCCGCGCGCCGCCGGTTCGAACGGGGCTCGGCGGCGTCGGTCTGGGAACGTCCTCGCAGCCCCGGGGGGGAGCTGATGCCGGCTCGGGGGCGCTCGCGGCGCTGGGGCTCAGCGCTCGGCGTCGGCAGCGTCGGCGGCGGGGCCGGCGAGTCGCTCGCGGCCCCCGCGGTAGACGGCGTAGATCCTCTCGCCGCGGATGTCGAGGGCGGCGGGGCGTCCGCCGTAGACGCTTTCGAGCATCCCGGTGTCGAGGAGGAAGATCCGGCCGTCGAAGCGCGGCTCGATGGTGCGGCTCTTCTGGGGGGTGTGGCCGACGGCGGCGTGTCGGATCCCGAGGGGGCCGAAGATCTTCGGCAGGGCGTCTTTCCCTTCGTCGTCGGTCCAATAGGCGTAGCCGCGGAACCACAGGGGGCCGTCGGGGTCCAGGATCCACCACTGACCGAGGTCGGCGAACTCCTCGAGCTGGGCGGAGCGCTCGGGGGAGAGGTCGTCCCCCGCTTCGTGGACTCGGGCGGCGGCCTTGTGGATCGCCCGCAGGTCCGAGGTGGCGACGATCTCACCGCGGTCCAGCAGGAAGCGGCGGACGTCGTCGAAGGCGGCGATCTCGGCTTCGACCCTCCCGTTGATCCGCTCCGGCTCCACCCCCGCCAG
The DNA here is from genome assembly GCA_038748685.1 of Acidobacteriota bacterium. GTDB lineage: Bacteria > Acidobacteriota > Thermoanaerobaculia > Multivoradales > J023 > JAUIJL01. The sequence goes on from JBCDIS010000001.1 coordinate 47,876, forward strand.
CTCCGGGGAGATGCCGCCGTGGAGGAAGAGCCAGTCGCCGATCCTGGCCACCGTCGGAAGCTGCCTCAGCCAGCGGCCGATCCGGCCGTCGGGCCCGAGGAGGTCGATGTACTCCAGAAGACCCCTGGGGGTCTCTTCGACGCAGCGGGCGTGGAAGGCGTTGCGGCCGAGGTCTCCGCTGTCCCAATCGGCCCCCTGCTGCCGTTCGATCAGGGAGAAGAGGTCGTTGCAGTAGGCGATGCGCTTGACCCTGGCGCCGCCCCCGGCGGCGGAGCGGGCGATCCGCGGCGTCACGTCCCGCAGGTCCATCACCAGGTTGAGGATCTCGTGGTTGCCCAGCAGCACGATGACCTCGCCCCCCTGCTGCGGCGCTTCACGCTGTAGGTCCATCAGGAAGTCGACGGTGGCGAGGGAGTCCGCCCCGCGGTCGATCATGTCCCCGGTCTGGACGAGGGTGGTGTCGCCGCCGATCCAGCGGCCCCGGCGGTCGATCAGGCCGGTTTCCCGGAGGATCTCCTTGAGGGCGTCGAGGGCGCCGTGGATGTCGGCGACGGCGACGATCCTGGGGGGCGGACCGCCGCCCGTGGCCGGCGGTGCCTCGGCGGCCGGGACCCCGGAAACCGGCAGCGTGAGCAGGAGCAGCGCGAGCAGCAGCAGCGCCGCCGCCCCGCGTCGCGCGTCAGCGTAGGGCATGGGCCGCTGCATCGGCGGTCGGGCTCGGCCTCAGGAGTTGGCGGAAGAGGGACCGGACGATCTCGATGTTGTTGGAGAGGAGATCGAAGAAGTCCTCGGCGTCGAGGGTCAGGGCCAGGGCGTCGGCGTCGGCCACCGCGTCGTCCCGGCGGGGCTGGTCGCTCAGGATCTCCCGGACCCCGAAGGTCTCCTGGGGCGCCACGGTGCGGCCCGCTTCCCCCTCACGCCGCAGCAGGACGGCCCCTTCAATGAGGCAGTAGAGGCTCTCGGGGGCGTCGCCGGCTTGGTAGATGGGCTCACCGGCCCGGAAGCGGCGCTGGTGCGCGATGCTGGCGAGGCGCACCATCTGCTCGGCGGAGCAGTAGCGGAAGAGGTCCACCGACTGGAGGTGGACCACCATCTGAATGCGGGTGAGTGTCGACAGGGCTGGCTCCGGGAACGTGCCGCGGCCGCGACGGCCCAGCGGCGGGTTGCGGGGCGGCGGGGCGGCGGGGATCAGAGGGGAACGATATCAGGGGAGGATATGGGGCCCGGCAGGCTTCCGAAGACCGCGGGGCGGACCCGTGGGCGGCACGGGGGAAGGGGATTCCCAGGCCACTTGGCGAGGAAACCGGGGCCTTCCCTTGGTATCATTCCCGGATCACGGAACAACGCGGCGATCCGGTCCACGGTAGGGATCCGATCGACCAGTGGCGAGGGGCGATGGACGCGACCGAAACACCAACGGGCAACAGGGCCAGCGCGGCGGCCTACGTCTTCGTGACGGTGTCCGCCCTTTGGCTCCTGTGGTCCGGTCACTTCTCCTTCGAGCATCCCCTGCTGCTGGGCCTCGGACTGGCGTCCTCGACCCTGGTGACCTACCTCTGCTGGCGGATGGGGATCTGCGACGGCGAGATCGCGCCGATCCGATGGTTCTTTCAGCTTTGGCGCTATGTCCCTTGGCTGGTGTGGCAGGTGGTGCTGTCGGCCGTCGCCACGCTGCGCCTCGGCCTCGGCCCGAAGGAGAAGGTGGATCCGGTGGTGGTGACCCTGGAGGCCGGCCAGAGGACCGACCTGGGGCTGGTGACGTACGCCAACTCGATCACCCTCACCCCCGGGACCCTGACCCTCGACTCCGATGCCGCCGCCCGCACCATCCGGGTCCACGCAATGAACGAGCCGCTCATCGATGACCTGCGCGGCGGGGAAATGGGTCGGCGCATCGAGGACATGGAAGCCCGGGCGGAGGGGCTGCGCTGATGCTCTCGGTGTCGATCCTCGCGATTCTGATCTGCATGGGCCTGCTGATCCTCCGGGCCATCACGGGAAAGACGGTCTTCCACCGCATCCTGGTGATCAACAGCTTCGGCACCAAGACGGTCCTCCTGATCGCGCTCCTGGGCTTCCTCAGCGGTCGCCCGGACTTCCTCGACCTCGCCCTGGTCTACGCGTTGATGAACTTCGTCGGCACCATCGCCGTCCTGCGGTTCAGCGGCTACGGCGACCTGGCGTCCCTCGACCAGAACGACGCGTCGGCCGAGGAGGACTTCGAATGGGTGTGACGACCCTGGTCCTCGACGTGGTGGGGGGGCTGCTGCTGGCGGCCGGCTCCTTCGTCCTGCTCGCCGCCGCCGTCGCCATCTGGCGCCTGCCGACCTTCTACACGCGGATCCACGCCATCAGCGTCAACGACACCCTGGGGCCCGGCCTGATCCTCCTCGGTCTGGCGTGCCGGGCCACCCACAGCTGGGAGATCCTGGTGAAGCTGGGCCTGATCTTGGCCTTCCTTCTGATCACCGGTCCCGTGTCGTCCCACGCCCTGGCGAAGGCGGCCTACCGTTCCGGCCTCGAGCCGCGGTCCTACCGACGGGCCAAAGGAGGACCGCCATCGACGCCGTGATGCTGAATCTGGTCGACGTCCTGCTGTTCTTCTTCCTGGCGGTGACGGCCCTGGGGTTGGTGCGGCTGCGGGATCTCTTCGCCGCCACCATGCTCCTCAGCCTGTTCAGCCTGCTGTCGGCGGGCCTGTTCATCGTCATGGACGCGGTGGACGTCGCGATCACCGAGGCGGCGGTGGGGGCGGGCATCTCCACCATGCTGCTGTTGGCGACCCTGGCCATCACCAAACGGCGTGAGAAGGCCCCCAGGCGGGAGGTCGAGCTGGTGCCGCTGATGGTGGTCCTGGTGGTGGGGGGCGCCCTGGTGTGGGGCACCCTCGAAATGCCGGAGTACGGCGACCCCGACGCCCCCAGCCAGACCAGCCCCATGACCCGGCACTTCCTGGAGAAGTCCCGTGACGAGGTGGGGGCGCCGAACATCGTGACGTCGATCCTCGCGTCCTACCGCGGCTACGACACCTTCGGCGAGGCGACGGTGATCTTCACCGCCGCCGTCGGCGCCCTGATGCTGCTCGGCGGCCGCAGGCCGAAGGACGCGCGCCTCACGGGCTCGGTGCTCCAGCCCCACAACCGACAGTCCCTCGCCGGCGCCGGCGCCGACGAGATGCAGCCGAAGGAGCTGCACCTCAACCGCATCCTCGAAGTGGCCACCAAGAGTCTGGTGCCGTTCATCATGATGTTCGGCCTCTACGTGCAGTTCCACGGCGACTATGGGCCCGGCGGCGGCTTCCAGGCGGGGGTGATCTTCGCCACCGGGGTGGCCCTGTACGCCCTGGTCTTCGGCCTCACCCCCGCCCAGCGGGTGCTACCGCCGCGGCTGCTGGAGGCGCTCTTGGCCCTGGGGGTGTTCCTGTTCGGAGCCATCGGTCTGTGGACCATGGTCCTCGGCGGCAACTTCCTCGAGTACGGCGTGCTCTCGGACGGCCCCCTCCACGGCCAGCACCTGGGCATCCTGCTGGTGGAGCTGGCGGTCGGCATTACGGTGGCGGCGGTCATGCTCGCCCTCTTCTTCCTGTTCGCCGGCCGCGGATTCTGCGGCCCTCAACGCAAGAGGTAGGTAGGTGCTCGGCCCCGGTCTTTACAACTATTGGATGGTCATCGTCTTGATGATGATGGGGCTCTACGTGCTGATGGCGAAGGGCAACATGGTCAAGAAGGTCATCGGCCTCAACATCTTCCAGGTGTCGGTGATCATGTTCTACGTGACCATGGCGAAGGTCCGCGGCGGCACGGCGCCCATCCTGGTGCCGGGGGACGCCGGCGAGGTGCTCTATTCGAACCCCGTCCCCCACGTGCTGATGCTCACCGCCATCGTCGTCGGCATCGCCAACACCGCCCTCGCCCTGTCCCTGGTGGTGCGCATCCACGAGGAGTTCGGCTCCATCGAGGAGGACGAGGTCCAGAAGATGGAGGACCACGTTTGAGCTCCTTCTTCGCCGATCACCTGCTGATCCTGCAGGTGATCCTGCCGATGATCGCGGCCCCCCTCTGCGTGATGACGCACCGGCGGCGGCCGTCGTGGATCATCGCCCTGGCGGTGACCTGGACCACCTTCGGCATCTCCTGGGGGATCCTGCAGCGGGTACTGGCGGAGGGGGTGGTGACGTACTACGTCGGGGGCTGGGTCCCACCCCTCGGCATCGAGCTGCGGGTCGAGCCGGTGAACGCCTTCGTGCTGCTGATCGTCAGCGGCATCAGCGCCATCGTCCTGTGGGCGGCGCCCCAGAGCTTCAACCAGGAGATCCCCAACAACCGCCATCACCTGGCGTATGCGGCCTTCCTCCTCTGCATGACCGGACTGCTGGGGATGACCAGCGCCGGCGACGCCTTCAACATCTTCGTCTTCCTCGAGATTTCGTCCCTCTCCGCCTACAGCCTGATCGCCATGGGCCCCCATCGACGGGCCCTGACGGCGTCGTTCCGGTACCTGATGATGGGGACCACCGGCGGCACCTTCATCCTCCTGGGGATCGGCCTGCTGTACATGACCACCGGGACCCTCAACATCGCCGAGCTCCAGGAGCAGCTACAGGGGGTCGGCGGCCAGCGGACGGTGCTCGTCGCCATGGCCTGCATCGTGGTCGGAGCCAGCATCAAGCTGGCGCTGCTACCCCTGGGGGCCTGGCTACCGAACGCTTACATGTTCGCGCCGTCGGTGGTCACGGCGTTCCTCGCCGCCACCGCCACCAAGGTCGCCTACTACGTCCTGGTGCGGTTCCTGTTCCGGGTCTTCGGCGCGGACCTCGCGTTCGGGCGTCTGAACCTCGATCAGATCTTCCTGCCGCTGGCGATCTTTTCGATGTTCCTGGCGTCGATCCTGGCGATCCTCGAATCCGACGTGAAGCGCCTCCTGGCCTACTCCAGCCTGTCGCAGATCGGCTACATGGTGCTCGGGCTGTCCCTCGCCTCGGTCCACGGACTCACCGGCGGCATCGTCCATCTCTGGAACCATGCCCTCATGAAGAGCGGCCTCTTCCTCGTGATGGCCTGCGTCGCCCTGCGCCTCGGCTCCACCCGCCTCGACGCGATGCGCGGGATCGGTCGCCGCATGCCCTTCACCATGGCGGCCTTCGTCGTCGCCGGGCTGTCGATGATCGGCGTTCCCTTGACGGTGGGCTTCGTCAGCAAGTGGTACCTGGTGCTGGCGGCCCTGGAGCAGGGGCTGTGGCTGATCGCCGCCCTGATCGTGGCGAGCTCCCTGCTGGCGGTGATCTACATCTGGAAGGTGGTGGAGGTGGCGTACTTCCGGGAACCCCCGGAGGACGCCCCGGCCCTCGAAGAAGCGCCCCTCTCGATGCTGGTGCCCACCTGGGTGCTGACGGGGGCGACCCTGTACTTCGGCGTCTTCACCGACCTCAGCGTCGGCGTGGCGTCCCGGGCCGCCGAGATCCTGATGGGGGTGGCGGGATGAGCCCCGAGACCGCCCTCGGTCTGGCCCTGCTGGGGCCCTGGGTCACCGCGGTGGGGGTCGCCCTCACCGGCCGCTGGCCCAACCTGCGGGAGGCCGTCACCCTGGTGACCTCCTCCGCCCTCTTCGTCGTCGTGGCGGGGACGGTGCTGCCGGCGGTGGCCGCCGGAGAGCGCCCTCGCCTGGAGCTGGTGGAGATTCTCCCGGGGCTGCGGCTGGCGTTCGAGGTGGAGCCCCTGGGGATCGTCTTCGCGCTGGTGGCCTCGGGCCTGTGGATCGTCACCAGCCTCTACGCCGTCGGCTACCTCCGGGGCCACGGGGAGGGGAACCAGACCCGGTTCTTCGCCTGCTTCGCCCTCGCCATCGCCGGCGCCCTGGGGGTGGCCTTCGCCGCCAATCTTTTCACCCTCTTCGTGTTCTACGAGGCCATCACCCTCTCCACCTATCCCCTCGTGACCCACCACGGCACGCCGAAGGCCATGGCCGCCGGCCGGCGCTACCTGGGGATCCTCATGGGGACGTCGGTGGGGCTCCTGCTGATGGCTCTGGTGTGGACCCACGCCCTCGTCGGCCACAACGACTTCAGACCCGGGGGGATCCTCGAAGGCAAGGTCGACGGTCCGCTGGTGGGGGTGCTTCTCGCCCTCTTCGCCTTCGGCACCGCCAAGGCGGCCCTCATGCCCTTCCACCGCTGGCTGCCGGCGGCCATGGTGGCGCCGACCCCGGTATCGGCCCTGCTGCACGCGGTGGCGGTGGTGAAGGCGGGGGTGTTCACCGTCACCAAGGTGGTGGTGTACATCTTCGGCATCGACTTCCTGTGGGAGTCCGGGTGGGGGACCTGGCTGGCCTGGGCGGCGGCCTTCACCCTGGTCTCGGCGTCGGTGGTGGCGATGGGCAAGGACAATCTGAAAGCGCGGCTGGCGTATTCCACCATCGGCCAGCTGGCCTACATCGTCCTCGGGGCGGCCCTCCTGACCCCGGTGTCGGTGGTGGGCGCGGGGCTCCACATCGTCATGCACGCGGTGGGTAAGATCACCCTGTTCTTCTGCGCCGGCGCCATCTACGTCGGGGCCCACAAGAGCGAGATCAGCGACATGCACGGTCTCGGCCGACGCATGCCGGTGACCTTCGGCGCCTTCCTGGTGGGGTCCCTGGCGATCATCGGCATCCCCCCCTTCGCCCTGTGGAGCAAAGTGGGCCTCGGCTGGGGCGCCCTGCCCCACCAGCCCCTGATGCTGGCGGTGTACATGGGGGCTTCGGTGCTGGCGGTGGGCTACCTGATGCCGGTGGTGGGCAAGGCGTTCTTCCTGCCCCCCCGTGGTGAGGATCAGGGCGCCGAAGGGATCCGCGAGGCGCCGCTCCTGTGCGTGCTGCCGCCGGTGCTCACCGCCCTCGGCTGCGTCGCCCTCAACGTCTACATCCTGCTCGACGATTCCCTCGTCGCGCTGCTGGCGGAGATCGTGCGATGAGCGCCAAGGGATCGGACCCGAAGCGGGACCACTGGCTCGACGATCCGCGGATCGTGGAGCGGGCGGTGCGGCTCACCTACCTTGTGTGCGGCCTGTCGCTGGCGGCGGGCCTGGTGTTCCTCTTCGCCACCCACGCCTACGACCACGCCCACTTCGGCTTCGAACGCTGGCCCGGGGTCCCCGCCCTCTACGGATTTCTGGCCTTCGTCATCGTCGTCTACGGCGGCATCGCCCTGCGCAAGCTGGTGAGCCGGCCGGACGAGGACTACTACGGTGACCGCGCCCCCGTCGATCCTCCCACCGAGGACGGGTTGGGGGACGGCGACGGCGGAGGGGGGGACTAGGGCATGGTGGACCTCCTCCGGTCGATCCCGCCGGGGCTGATCCTGGTGGTCGGCGCCCTGTTGCTGCCCCTCTTCCGGCGCAGCCCCGCCGTCCTCCGGGCGCTGCTGGTGGCCCTTCCGGCGGCGAGCTACGCCCACCTCCTGTCGCTGCCGGCGGGGGAGTGGGCGCCGTGGGCGGTCTTCGGCGGCCTCCAGCTGGTGCCCGTGCGCATCGACCCCCTGGCCATGGTGTGGGGGCACGTCTTCCACATCGCGGCGCTGCTCTCGGCGGTGTATTCGCTGCACGTGCGGGATCCCTGGCGCCACGTCGCCGGGCTGAGCTACGCCGGAAGCGCCATCGGCGCCGTCTTCGCCGGCGACCTCCTCACCCTCTTCGTCTACTGGGAGCTGACGGCGGTCACCTCGGTCTTCCTGATCTGGGGTCGCGACGAGCTCGACGACGGGGTGGCCGACATGTGGACCCGGGGGGAGCGCTTCCGCAGCGGTATGCGCTACCTGGTGATCCAGGTGTTGTCGGGGGTGGTGCTCCTGGCGGGGATCCTGTGGCGCCTGGCGGACCACCAGGGCTCCGGGGAGGGGGGCAATCCCCTCTACTTCGGGCACCTGTTCTCGGGGTCGATCCTCGACGCGCCGGTGGCCACGCAGCTGATCTTCCTGGCCTTCGGAATCAAGGCGGCGTTCCCGCTGCTCCACAGCTGGCTCCAGGACGCCTACCCGAAGGGCACGGTGACCGGCACCGTCTTCCTGTCGGCGTTTACCACCAAGATGGCGATCTACACCCTGGCCCGCGGTTTCGCCGGCACCGAGGTGCTGGTGACCCTCGGCGTGGTGATGACCCTGTTCCCGGTGTTCTTCGCGGTGATCGAGAACGACCTGCGGCGGGTGCTGGCCTACAGCCTGAACAACCAGCTGGGCTTCATGTGCGTTGGGGTGGGCATCGGCACAGAGCTGGCGCTCAACGGCACCGCCGGCCACGCCTTCGCCCACATCCTCTACAAGGCGCTGCTGTTCATGTCGATGGGGGCGGTGCTCTACCGGACGGGGACCACCCGGGCCACCGAGCTGGGGGGCCTGGCGCGGACGATGCCGTGGACCGCCACCTTCTGCATCGTCGGCTCGATTTCGATCTCGGCCTTCCCCTTCACCAGCGGCTTCGTCACCAAGTCGATGGTGCTGAGCGCCGCCGGCGAGGGGCACATGACCTGGGTCTTCCTGGCCCTCATGTTCGCGTCGGCGGGCGTGCTGGAACATTCGGGCATCAAGATTCCCTTCTTCGCCTTCTTCGCCCACGACTCGGGCAAGCGTCCGAAGGAGGCGCCGCGGCACATGCTGGTGGCGATGGGGGCCGCCGCCGCCGCCTGCCTGCTGATCGGCTGCGCGCCGTCCCTGCTCTACGGTCTCCTGCCCTTCCCCGTGGACTACCACCCGTACTCCGCCAGCCACGTGGCGGATCAGATGATGCTGCTGTCCTTCGCCGCCCTGGCGTTCGTGGTGCTGTGGCGCACCGGCCGCTACCCGGCGGAGGAGCGGGCGACGGTGCTCGACGCCGACTGGCTCTATCGGCGGGCGGCCCCGGGGTTGCTGCGGATGACCTGGGGGGTCGTCGGCGGGGCGTGGGGGCGGCTGCTGGGCCTCGGGGTCTGGGTGGTGCGGAGCACCCAAGCCACCGTCTATTTCTGGGCGGGGCCGAGGGGCTTTTTCGGCCGCACGTGGACGGTGGGGAACATGGCCCTGTGGTCCATTGTCCTACTGGGGGTCTACCTGCTGCTGGTCTTGCTCTGGGGCTGAGCCGGTTCCTGGCTCGGCTCAGTCCTGGCCCGGCTCACTCTTGGCCTGGCTCAGTCTTGGCCCGACTCAGTCTTGGCCCGGTAGGGGCTCGGGGCGGTGGATGCAGTACCCCTGGACGAAGTCCGAGCCGGCGTCCCTCGCCATCCCCAGGAGCTCGTCGTTCTCCACCCACTCGGCGATGGTCTCGAGCCCCATCAGGTGGGCGATCTGATTGATCGAGCCCACCATGGCCCGGGGGATCGGGCCGTTGGCCATGTCCCGCACCAGCGTGCCGTCGATCTTCAGCACGTCCACCGGCAGGTTGCGCAGGTAGCCGAAGCTGGAAAAGCCGCTGCCGAAATCGTCGAGGACGATCCGGCAGCCGAGCTCCCGGAGGGCCCCCAGGAAGCGCCGGGCCCTGCCGAGGTGGGCCACGGCGTGGGTCTCGGTCACTTCGAAGCGTAGCCGGGCGGGGTCCACGAGCCCCATGCGCAGGTAGCCCAGCAGGTCCTCCAGAAAGCCCTCGTCTCCGAGGGACTGGCCGGAAAGGTTGAGGCTGACGGGGGCGTTCCCCAGCACCCCATCACGGCTCAGCAGGCGGACGCTGCGGCGCACCACCCAGCGGTCGATGAGGGAGGCCAGGTCGTAGCTCTCGGCGATGGGAATGAAGGCCCCCGGCGAGACGATCTCACCTTCGTCCCCCACCATGCGCAGGAGGATCTCGTGGGTCACCGAGCCGCCGCCGAGGGGCTCGATGCGCTGGTGGAAGAGGCGAAAACGGTCGCCGGCGATGGCCTGGCGGATGCGCTGCACCCAGTGGAGTCGGCTATGGCGATCGTCCGAGTTGCTGCCGGCCGCACCGCGCACCTGGACCTTGTTGCGCCCCCGCTGACGGGCCTGGTAGCTGGCGGTGTCCGCCGCCTTGAGGGCGTGGCTGACGCTTTCGGTGGAGCTGTCCAGCGCGACGACGCCGACGTTGAACCCGATCTCGAAATACTGACCGCCCCAGGAAAAGCGGAACTCCGAAACCGCCCCCTGGAGGGTCTTGGCGGTGTCCAGGGCACGGTCCGTATCGTGGTTCTCCAGCAGCAGGCAGAAGTCGCCGCCGCCGATGCGGGCGATGACCGCCCAGTCGCCGACGGAGGCCCGCATCAGCTCCGCCATCTGGCGCAGCAGCTCGTCGCCGGCCACGTGCCCGTAGCAGTCGTTGACCAGCTTGAGCTCCATGAGGTCCAGGTGGAGCAGGCTATGGCGTTCCTTCCGGACGCGGGTCCCCTCGAGGGCCGCCTCGACGTAGATCTCGAAGTCCTGTCGATTCAGCAGGCCGGTGAGGGTGTCGTGGCTCGTGATGTAGGCCATCTCCCGTTCCAGGGACCGCACGCGGGTGAGGTCGCGGAAGACGAGGACCACCCCGAGGAGCTCTTCGGCGGCGGAGAGGAGGGGGGAGATGGTGTCGCGGATGGTGAACTCGTCCCCGGTCCTGGCCCTGAGGGTGAACAGCCCCGGCGGCATGAGGGTCCGGCGCTCGGAGAGGCACATCTCCACCGGGCTGCGGCGGGATCGCCGGGTGGACTCGTCGACCACCTGGTAGACCTCGGTGATGTCGCGGCCGGAGGCGTCGTCGGCGGGCCAGCCGGTGAGCTTCTCGGCCACCGGGTTCATGTAGTCGACCCGACCCGCCGCGTCCGTGCGGATGACGCCCTCGCCGATGGAGGCCAGGGTCACCATGGCGAGCTCGGTCTCCCGAACGGACTCGCTCATCGCTTGGGCACGACGTCCTGCTGGGCGGAGCATCGATTCCCCGAAGAAAAAAGGACGAAAAGAAGAGGATGCATATGGCCAGTTTACCTCAGGCGCATGGGTGCGGCCCCATGGGTACGGCTACTCGATGGCCTCCAGCTGAATCTCCACTTGCCGTCGTCCCTTCGGCCCGTCCACCGTCAGTAGGGCGGTGGCGCCGACGCCGAGGTCTTCGAAGGCCAGCATCAGGTCCTCGATGGTCTCCACGGACTGATCCCCCACCGCCACGATGACGTCCCCCAGCTCGACGCCCCCCCGCCGGGACCGCTGGATACCTTCGAGCCCCGCCCGCCGCGCCGGGCTGCCGGGGGAGACGCGGTGGATGATGACGCCGCGGACCCGGAAGCGCCTGGACCAGGAGTTGCGCAGCAGCTCGACGCCGATGCCCGCCTGAACCGGGCGACCGTGCTCGATCAGCTGGGGAACCAGGCGACGCACCGTGTCGACGGGCACCGCGAAGCCGATGCCGGCGGAGGCGCCGCTGGGGCTGAAGATGGCGGTGTTGACCCCCACCAGGCGGCCCGCGGAATCCAGCAGTGGGCCGCCGGAGTTCCCCGGATTGATGGCGGCGTCGGTCTGTACGACGTCGCGGATCGGCAGGCCCCCCGGCGAGCGCAGCTCCCGCCCCAGGGCGCTGACGACGCCGACGGTGAGGGTCTGGTCGAGGCCGAAGGGATTGCCGATGGCGAGCACCTTCTGGCCCACCATGAGCCCGGAGGAGCTGCCCAGGGCCACCGGACGCAGCGCCTCCATCGGGGCGTCGATCCGCAGCACAGCCAGGTCCTTCTGCTCCGCCAGTCCCACCAGGGCGGCTTCGAAGTCCTCGTCTCCAAGGGCGACGGTGAAGCGGTCCCCGTTCTGGATCACGTGGTAGTTGGTGACGATGTGGCCCTGCTGATCCCAGACGAAGCCGCTGCCGGTGCCGGCGGGGATCTCGGTGACGTCGAGGGTGAAGTAGCTGCGCCGCCGCAGGGCGCTGGTGGAGATGTTGGCCACCGACGGGCTCACCTCCCGAAACACCGTGATGTCCCGCTGCTCCTGCTCGGTCAGGCGCCCGAAGTCGGCGGGGGCCGCGGCCGCCGGAGCGGGGAGGGAGGCGGGGATCGTCTCCACCAGGGTGGAGCGCGGGTCCCTGGGCTCGGTGGACCGGTCGTCTTTGGCGGGCCAGCGCCCGGCGGCGAGGCCGATCGCGAACGCGGCCAGGGAGACGAGGACGAGGATCAGGCGACGCATGGTGGGGCTCCCGGTGGCGGGCGAAGTGTGGATCTGGGTCTCATTCCGGTAGTCGGTCGAGGGCCGCGAGCAGGGCATCGGCGTCCTGGTACCGATCCGCGGGCCGCTTCTCCAGCAGCTTGGCGAGGACCTCGATCCACGCGGGGTCGAGACCGGGCTGATACTCGAGGATGTCCGGGGGAGGCTCGTGCAGGTGCTTGAGCACCACCGCGGTGGGGCTATCACCGGTGAACGGCTCGCGGCCCGATAGCAGGGTGTAGGCGATCACGCCGAGGGCGTAGAGGTCGCAGGTGCCGTCGAGTTCCACCCCCTGGATCTGCTCGGGTGCCATGTAGAGGGGAGAGCCGATGACCTCGCCGGTGCGGGTCAGGTCGCTGGGCCTGCCGTCCGCCATGCGGGCGATGCCGAAGTCGAGGACCTTCGCCCGGCCGTCCACCAGGATGACGTTGCCGGGCTTGAGGTCGCGGTGGACGATCTTGAGGCGATGGGCTTCCCCCAGGGCCTTGGCGATCTCCGTCATGATCTCCTTCACCCGGGGCGCCGGCAGCGGCGCCTGCTCGCGGATCACCTCGTCCAGGCCCGGTCCCACCAGCAGTTCCATGATGATGAAGATGCCGCCGGGGAAGCGGCCGATGTCGTGGACCCGCACCACGTTGGGGTGGCTGATGCGGCGGCTGATCTGAACCTCCCGGTGCAGCCGATCCTCGTCCTCGGTGCGGCCCAGGGCCGGCGCGAGGACGGTCTTGATCGCCACTTCGTCGTCCAGCTCCAGGTCGCGGGCGCGGTAGACCTTGCTCATGCCGCCGCGACCGATTTCCTCCTGGATCTCGTAGCGCTCCGAAAGCACTTGGCCTTCGATCAGCCCCACCGAGGTGAGGGCCGCCGCCATCTCGGCGGTGGACGGGCGGTCCAGGGGGTTGTGGGCCAGGCAGCGCACCAGGAAGGCCCGCAGCGCCGGCGGCACCTTCTCCCTCACCTCCTCGGGCCACCGCACCGACTCCGGATCGAGGTCCTCACTCTTGTTCCAGCCCATGGGCAGGTAGGCGCCGAGTAGCTCGATCGACAGTCGGCCGAGGCTGAAGACGTCGCTGGTGGGGCCGATCGGGCCGTCCTCCGCCACCTCTGGGCTCAGGAAGTCCTGGCTCGTCGGGTCGTCGCCGTGGAGGAACTTGCGCAGGCCGATGCCCGCCACCTTGCAGCGGGCGCCGTCGTCCACCAGGACGGTATGGGGGGACAGCCACTGGTGGGTGACCCCTAGCTTGTGGGCGTTGGTGAGGGCCTCGCACAGCTGGAGCACCAGCCGGAGGGCTTCGAGGGGGCCGAGCCGGCGGCCCTGGTCGAGGGCCCGCTGGAGGCTCTGGCCCTCGAAGAACTCGTAGAACAGCAGGACCTTGTCGCTCCACTGCTGGGTGGCCTGGAGCTTGAGCATGGCGGGGTGCTGGAGGGCCTCGACCTGGCGCATCACCTTCTTGAAACCCTCCACCTGGTCGGTGACGGCCGCCAGGGGGAAGGAGACCATGAGCATCGGCTCGCTCGACGTGTGATCGATGACGCGGAAGAAGTCCGCCCCCGACCACCACGGCCCCACCCGGGACTCGATGGCCGCGGGCACGGCGAACTCGCCGGTGGGCTCCCGTTCGGCCCGCAGGCCCTGGGTCTCGGTGCCCACCGGAGCCGCCCCCACCGCCTTCGGCATGGTGCCGGTGCTGGCGGGGGAGGGGTCGAGGTCCACCTCCCGGGTGCGGTTGCCGGTTTCCTGCTGGGCCGGGTGGGCGCCGGTGGCCTCCGCCGCCCGCAGGGCAGAGGGTCCGGCGGCGCCGATCAGGCCGGTGTCCCGGAGCGTCAGGCTGGGGGTGTCGTCGCGGGTCTCCTTGGTCATCACCCGACGCAGCCGCTGCTCTGCGTCCCGGTAGTTCTTCTGACCCGAGAGCACCTTGGAGTAGAGCTCCTTGGCCCGGGAGTACTGACCGTCGGCCTCCTGGCTGCGGGCGAAGCAGTAGAAAAGCTCGTGGCGATCGAATTGGGTGCTGATCTTCTTCACCAGCTCCAGCCGCCTCGCGGCGTCCTCGCGGCGACCCCGCTCGAGGAGCAGGGGGGCCAGCAGGAGGGACGCCCTGGGGTAGTCGGGGTCCCGCTCCTCGATGCCCGAGAGGTAGACGACGGCGTCGGCGTCCTGGCCCGCTTCGAGGTAATAGTCCCCGGCCAGCATGGGCCGGTCGGCGTTGGCGAAGGCGTCCGCGGCGCGGGCGAAGGCGCTGGCCCGGGCGAAGGCGTCGCCGGCCCGCTCGTGCTGCTCGGCCTTGGCGAAACAGCGGCCGGCGTCGTAGTGCCGCTCGACCCGGTAATAGAGGTCCGCGGCGCGGGAGAAGCTACCCTCCTGCTCCCAAAGGGACGCGGCCTTGGCCACCGCGCCGGCGCTCTCGTACGCGGCGGCGGCGGCGTCGACCCGGCCGATCTGTTCCAGCAGGCCCGCCGCCTCGTACGCCTTCCCCACTTCGAGGTAGATCTCGGCCCGGAGCTCGGGGGGGATCTCTTCGGCCTGCTCCGCCATCGCCAGGGCGTCGTCCTCGCGGCCGGCGGCGAGGTACGCCTCGGCGGCCTCGGCGAAGGCTTCGAGGCTCTCGTAGAGGCGGGCGGCCCGCTCCGTCTCGCCGTGGGAGACGAGGAGGCGGGCGGCTTCCCGTTGCCGGCCGAGATTCTCCAGCAGATCGGCCCTTCGCAGATCGGCCTGCCTCAGGCGTCGGCGGGCCACGGGATCGGCGTCGGCGTCGGTCCGTCGCAGGTCCCCCTCTTTCTCCAGCACCCGCAGCGCGTCCCCCACCTCGCCGACGGCGGTGAAGCACTCGGCGGCGCGGTCGAACATCTGCGCCTTTTCGTAGAAGGTCCCCGCCCGCCGGTGCCGCCCGAGGGCGAGGCTGGCCTCCGCGGCGCTGCGGTACGCCTTGGCCCGGTCGTAGTGGCGGATCGCCTCTTCCCGGCGCCCCTCGGCGTCGAGGAGCTCGGCGGCTTTGAGATCGAGACCCTGGTCGAGGTAGATCTCCACCGCCCTGTCGACGTCCTTCAGCTGGTCCCGGTAGATCTCGGCGGCGCGGTCGAAGCGCTTGGCTTTCACGAAGGACCGTGCGGCCTTCTCGAAATTACCCTTCGAGAGCTGCTTTTCGGCGTCTCGGGCGTGATCGCGCTGGAAGATCATGGGTGTCCGGGCCGTCCGCGGTGGGGGCTCCGGGCCCGCGGCGCCCCCGAGGGGCGGCGGACGCCGGGCAGCGGACGGAGTCGAAAGCCAAGGCCTGTGCCGGAGGGCACGAAGATACGGGCTTCGATTCTAATGCAAGCGGGCAGACATTTCGCCGCCGCCAAAGGAAAAGGGCGGCCGATCGGCCGCCCTTTTGGAGGATCTATCGCGGACCGGGGTCCCGATCAGCTGGAGCGGCGGTAGGCCATGGCCTCGGCCACCCGCTGCTTGGCGAGGGAGAGGGCGGCCTCCGCGGGGATCTGGCTGTGGGATTTCGCCAGCTCGAGCACCGCCGCGGTGTTCTCCTTGACCTTCTCTTCGATGGTCTCGAAGGCCCGCTTCTGGGTGCCCCCCTTGTACTCCACCGAGGCGCAGATGACGCCGCCGGCGTTGGCCACGAAGTCCGGCACGGAGAGGATCCCCTGGTCGTGGAGGATGCGCTCGGCCCGCGGGGTGACCGGGATGTTGGCCCCCTGGAGGACGATCTTGGACTTCAGGCGCAGGGCGTTGGTCTCGTTGATCACGTCCGGCCGGGCGGCGGGGACGAAGATGTCGCTCTCGATGTCGATCCAGGCGTCGATCGGCATCTTCTCGCCGCCGTCGTAGTCGGTCACCCGGCCGGTCTCCCGCTTGGTGGCGGCGAGCTTGTCGACGTCGATCCCGTTCGGGTCGTAGACGGTGCCGTCGAGGTCGCTGGCGCCCACCAGCACGGCGCCCCGATCCTGCAGGTAGCGGGCGGCGTGGGAGCCGACATTTCCGAAGCCCTGGACCACCACCCGAGCCCCTTCGAGATCGACGTCGGCGAAGTTCTGGGCCACCTCGGCGCACACGGCGAGGCCGTAGCCGGTGGCGCCGATCTGGTCGAGGGGAATGCCACCGAGCACCTTGGACAGGCCGACGGAGCGGCCGATCTCGTCCCGCACCCAGGCCATGGAGACCTCGTCGGTGCCCATGTCGGGCCCGGGGATGTAGCCTTCGAGCTTCTCGATGGCGCGGGCGAACTGGCGGATCAGGGTCTCCTTGTTCGGGGTCGACGGGTCCGCCAGGATGCCGGACTTGCCGCCGCCGTGGGGAATCCCCGCCAGGGCGTTCTTCCAGGTCATGGCGCGGGCGAGGCGGAAGACCTCCTCCGTCGAAACGTCCGTGGCCATGCGGATGCCGCCGATCGCCGGTCCGGCGGAGATGTTGTCGATCACCACGATGCCCTTCAGGCCGCACCGCGGTTCGTAGATGTAGACGATCTTTTCCGGACCGTATTCGTCGGCAAAGCGGTCAAGGACATCGGCCATGGGATCAGCCTCCTTTCAGACAGGAAATCTCAGGCCGTGGGACACGGTGCCCACGGGGGTTATCGGGCAAGAACCAGAAGCTCTTTTGGCGTCGCTAGGACGTGGCGGGCGGACGGCCGACCGGTGCGGAGCTCCCTTGAGCTCCGTGTCACCTCGGATCGCCCTGGACTGTCGAAGGGTCCGTCGGAACCTGAGGCTATCAGGCGCCGCGGCCGTCGAGGATAGCAGAAAGAGGAGCCGGGATCAGGGCCGCTACAGCGACGATTCGAGCATCAGACGAATGGCCATCTGAATGATCATGTCGTGATTGGCGGACTTGTCGACGAAGGCGATCCCGACCGACGCGTCGCGCTTCCAGCAGACCCTGCCCTTGAGGGACAGGACGCCCTCCCGCAGGCCGAGGCCGAATCCCACCTCGTCCCTAGCCTTCCAGCTCTCCGGGGCCCCCGTCATGCAGAGCCCGCCCAGGGAGAGGTTTTCCAGGGTCACCGTCCGCCGCTCGCCGCCGTCGATCTCCAGGGGGACGTCCTGGCGGCAGCGGATCCGGACCTCACGCCGTCGACCGAGCTCCAGGGCGGTGGCGACGTTCTGACTGTGGCGGCTGGCCGCCGCCAGCTGCAATCGCAGCTGGATCTCGGGATGGCGTTCGAGGAATCGGGTGAAGCCGCCTTTGCCCAGGCGCAGCAGGACGGTGGGCTCCGACGCCCGTACGGACGCCCCGTGGCGCCCGTTGCCCAGCAGCCCGAGCTCGCCGAAGAAGTCCCCCGGGTGCAGGCGGGTCAGGAGGCGGACCGGCTGCCCGACGGCGTCGCGGTAGACCGCCAGGGCTCCGGAGCGGACCACGAAGAAGGCTTCGGAGCTGCCCCCCTCTTCGAAAACCACCTGGTGATCTTCGACCTCCACCGCCGTAAAGTCGGCCGCCAGGAGGGAGAGGGCTTCGGGTTCGAGGTGCTCGAAGAGGGCGATCTTGGAGAGGTCTTCGGGGGAAACACCGTTCCCCGTGGCCTCCGCGGAGGTGGACATGGTGGGTGGACTTTCTGGGTAGTCGTTCGAAGGGGACGGGCGTCGCTGCGGCTCGATGCGGCGGGCCCAAGGGGATGGTGGGGGGACGGGCTCTGAGGTGGCGGTCCAATCGTGGGGTTGGGACGAAGGTCTCGGATCGCCGGCCCGGAATTGTACCAATCCCGGGCGGCTATTGCGTCCGTCGACGATTCCCCGCACAATCGGTGGCCACCGTCGACGAGCACCATGAAGACCTACATCGAAGCCTTCCTCCACGAAGTCGGGCGACTGTCCCTGATCCTGTGGCGGGTCCTCCTGTGGACCCCCCGGCGGCCCTTCGACGTGGCCGAGTGGATCCGGCAGATGGTGCGGGTCGGCGTCGATTCGATCCCCGTCGTTCTGCTGACGGCGCTGTTCACCGGCATGGTGATGGCGCTGCAGATCTACACCGTGCTGGTGCGCTTCGGCGCCGAAGGCTACGTCGGCTCCATCGTCGGCCTGGCGATGGTGCGGGAGCTGGCGGCGGTGCTCGGGGCGCTGATGATCGCAGGCCGCTGCGGCGCCGCCATGGGGGCGGAGATCGGCACCATGCGGGTCACGGAACAGATCGACGCCCTCGAGGTGCTGGCCACCGACCCGATCCACTACCTCGTCGTGCCGCGGGTCTGGGCCACGACCCTCATGCTGCCGATGCTGATCGTCCTCGCCGACGCCGTCGGCATCCTCGGCGGCTACCTGGTGGCGGTGGTGATCATGGGCTCGAACCCGGTGACCTACCTCGAGACGACCTTCCAGTTCATGGATCTGGGGGACGTCACCTCCGGCTTGGTCAAGGCGGCGGTCTTCGGGATGCTGATCTCCACCATCGGCTGCGCCAAGGGCTACTACACCACCGGCGGCGCCGAGGGGGTGGGCCGGTCCACCACCAAGGCCGTGGTGACCGCCTCCATCGCCGTCCTGATCGCCAACTTCTTCCTCACCAAGCTGATGTTCTAAGGTCCGCGATGCCCGCCACCTCCACCGAAACCGACCGCCGCCCCGGCGCCCCCGAAGGAGCGCCGCGGATCCGACTGCGCGGCGTGCACAAGGCCTTCGGGCCGAAAGTGGTGCTCGACGGCATCGACCTCGAGGTCGGCGTCGGGGAATCGCTGGTGATCCTCGGCGGTTCCGGCTCCGGCAAGAGCGTGCTGTTCAAGCACATCGTCGGCCTCATGCAGCCGGACGAGGGCAGCGTCGAGATCGGCGGCGTCGATCTGGCGAGTCTCGACCGCCGGGAGCTGATCGCCATACGCACCCGCTTCGGCATGTCGTTCCAGGAGGGGGCCCTCTTCGATTCGATGACCGTCGCCGAGAACATCGCCTTCCCGCTGCGTCGGTCCCGCCGCCGGGACCGGGCCGGTATCCAGCAGCGGGTGGACGAGTGCCTGCGGATGGTGGGCCTCGAGGGCACAGGGGCGAAGATGCCCTCGGAGCTCTCCGGAGGCATGCGTCGGCGGGTGGGCTTCGCCCGGGCCATCGCCCTCGAGCCGGAGATCCTGCTCTTCGACGAGCCCACCACCGGCCTCGACCCGGTGATGACCGCCATCGTCGACGAGGTGATCCTCGGCCTGCTGAAGGACCGCGAAACCACGGCTGTGACCATCACCCACGACCTCAAGAGCGCTTTCCGCGTCGCCGACCGCGTAGCCATGCTCTACGGCGGGCGTATCATCGCCGCCGGCGAGCCGGACGCTTTCCGCCGCATCGACGACCCGCGGGTCCAGCAATTCCTGGAGGGCCGGGCCACCGGCCCCCTGAGCGAAGGCGTCCGCTGAGCCGGCGCCCGTAGAACTAGGAGCCCCTGGCCATGCCCCAGACCCTGAAAGTCGGCCTTTTCGTCAGCCTGTGCCTGGCGGTGCTCGGATTCCTGATCTTCCGGGTCGAGGACTGGAACCCCCTGGGCGGTGAGAGCCAGAGCCTGGAGGTGGTCTTCGATTCCGTCGCCGGCCTCAACGACAAGGCGCCGGTGCGGGTCGCCGGCGTGCGGGTGGGCCAGGTGGACGGTATCGGCCTCGAAGGTCGCCGGGCGCGGGTGCGCCTGCGGCTCGAACAGCCGGTCCAGCTCACCGAGGGCACCTTCGCCACCCTCGCCAACGCCGGCATCCTGGGGGACAAATATGTCGAGCTGGTGCCCGGTCCGTCGTCGGCGCCGGCCCTCCCCGCCGGGACCCTCCTCGAAGGGGAGACGCCGGTGAGCTTCGACGAGGCCCTCGAACGGTTCGACTCCCTCGGCCAGTCGCTGCAGGAGCTGTCCGGCGACGTTTCCTCCCGCGGCGACCTCGGATCCAGCATCCGCCGGCTGCTCGACAACCTGGAGGCCACCAGCGCCGACATCCGGTCCCTGGTGGCGGCCAACCGCGGGCAGGTGGATTCCACCGTCGCCAACTTCGAGCGCTTCAGCGGCACCCTCGCCGACCAGCTGCCGGAGCTGGCGGACCAGATGAGCCGCATGCTCGACGTGGTGGAGGCGGTGATCGCCGAGAACCGCGGTGACCTCGACCAAAGCCTGGGGAACGTCCGGGAGCTGACGGACAACCTGAAGGTGTCCGTCGACAACCTGAATGACATCTCGGGGCAGATCCGCTCCGGTGAAGGCACCCTGGGCAAGCTGGTCTACGACGACTCGGCCCACGACGGCCTGGTGAGCACCCTGTCGAAGGTGGAGGAGGGGGTGGGTTCCCTGTCCGAGACCCTCGACCGGGTCACCAAGCTGGAGCTGGAGCTGGGTCTCGAAGCCGCCTACTTCACCGATCTGCCGGACGATGACGACAGCGGCGGCGCGGCGTTCCAGCTCCAGCTCCAGAACCACCCCAACCGCTTCTACCGCCTCGGCATCGCCGACTATCCCCCCGGCCGTCTCCGCACCGAGACCCGGACCTTGATCACGACCCTGCCGGACGGCCGGGTGGAGACCACCACCATCGAGGAGCGCAGGGAGGACGACGGCGACTTTGGCATCAACGCCCAGCTGGGGTACCGCTGGGGGGACTTCGACCTGCGGGCGGGGCTGATCGAGTCGAACGCCGGCGTCGGGGTCGACTACCACGCCCTCGGCCGGCGGCTGATCGTGTCCCTCGAAGCCTACGACTTCTCCCGCGAGGACGATCTGGAGCCCCACCTGCGGCTCACCGGGCGCTGGCACCTGAATCCGAACGTCTACCTCCTCGGCGGCTACGACGACTTCCTCACCGACGACACCGACAGCATCCTCTTCGGCGCCGGAATCCGCTGGCGGGACGACGACCTCAAGTATCTGCTGGGCTCGGTGCCGCTGTCCTTCTGAGGCGCGGCGCCGGCAGCACGGGACCGAACCGGCGGCGCCGCCGCCAAGGAGATATCCGATGGATTTCGAAGGGCAGCTGATCGGAGCACACTACCTGGGGACCGAGGCGGTCCCCGGGGGGGACGAAACCCACCGCGGCGTCGATCCGCGGAGCGGCGGGGCGCTGGACCCTGCCTACGGGGACGCGACACCGGAGCATGTGGATCGGGCCCTGTCCCTGGCCGCCGCCGCGGCACCCGCCGTGCGCCGTCTGGGGCGCGGGGCGCGGGCGGCTTTCCTCGAACAAGCGGCGCAGAACCTGGTGGACCTCGGGGAGCCCCTGCTGGAGCGGGCGTCCGCCGAGACGGGGCTCCCCCTGGCGCGGCTCACCGGCGAACGGGGGCGGACGGTGGCCCAGCTCCGCAGCTTCGCCGCGTTGCTGCGGGAGGGTTCCTACGTGGGCGCCCGCATCGACCACGGCGATCCGGGCCGCACCCCCTTGCCCAAGCCGGACGTACGCCGCATGGGGATCCCCCTGGGGCCGGTGGTGGTGTTCGGCGCCAGCAACTTTCCCCTCGCCTTCTCCGTCGCCGGCGGCGACACCGCCTCGGCCCTGGCGGCTGGGTGCCCGGTGGTGGTGAAGGGGCACCCGAACCACCCGGGCACGTCGGAGATGGTGGCCGGGGCGATGGTGGACGCCGCCCGCGCCGCCGGCATGCCGGAGGGGATCTTCTCCTTGCTCCACGGCGCCGGATACGACGTGGGCCTGGCCCTGGTGCGGCATCCGGCCACCCGGGCGGTGGCCTTCACCGGCTCCCTCGGCGGCGGCCGGGCCCTGTTCGACGCCGCCGCGTCGCGCCCCGTGCCCGTTCCGGTGTACGCCGAGATGGGCAGTTCCAACCCCTTGTTCGTGCTCCCCGGCGCCCTGGCGGAGGGCCCTGCGGCCCTGGCGGAGGGGCTCTTCGGCTCGGTGACCCTCGGCGTCGGCCAGTTCTGCACCAACCCGGGTCTCGTCTTCGCCGCCGAAGGGGAGGGCCTGGACGCCTTCCTCGGCCGGCTCCGGGAGCTCGTGTCGGGGGCCGATGAGGGGACGATGCTGCACGCCGGAATCCGTTCCGGCTACGCCCGGGGGACCGCGTCCCTCGCGTCTACGGGCGGAGTGGAGCTGCTGGCGGGGGGTGGCGAAGGCTCGGGGGCCTGCGGTGCCCGCCCGGCGGTCTTCGTCACCGATGGCTCCGCCTTCCTCGCCCAGCCGGCCCTTTCGGAGGAGGTCTTCGGACCGTCGACGCTGGTGGTGCGCTGCGCCGACCGGGCCGAGATGGTGGCCGCGGCGCGGACCCTCGGTGGGCAACTGACCGCCTCCCTCCACGCCGCCGAAGCCGATCTGGGGGCGGTGGAGGAGCTGCTGCCGATCCTCGACGATCGGGTCGGCCGGGTCGTCTTCGGCGGCTATCCCACCGGCGTGGAGGTGTGCCCGGCGATGCAGCACGGGGGGCCCTACCCAGCCACCTCTGACAGCCGCTCCACCTCCGTGGGGACCGCCGCCGCCGACCGTTTCCTGCGCCCCGTCGCCTACCAGGACGCGCCGGCCGGGGTCCTCCCGGAAGAGCTTCAGGACGGCAATCCGGCGGGCATCTGGAGGCTGGTGGACGGCGAGCACGTCCGTTGAGTCGTGGCTTGCTAGGGGGGGCTCGCTCTGGAGGGCCGCTCTGGGGGGGGGCGCGGGGGGTAACCCGCCGGAGCGGTTCATGATGGAATGGCCCTGCCCAAAGAGCAGCTGAACTTCGAGGAGACGGCGATGACCTTGACAGTCGACAGGTTGATGGCGCCCGGGGTGGTGACCGCCGGCCCGGAGCACACGGTGGAGTACGTTCGTCGCCAGATGCGGACCCTGGAGATCCACGCCGTGCCGGTGACCGACGAGGCCGGTCAGCCCATGGGGATCGTTCGGGCCCGGGATCTACTCGGGGGGTCCGCCCCCGACGCCCGGGTGTCCGAGGTGATGGACAGGAACGTGCTGGTGGTGGACCGCCGCGCCGACGTCCACACCGCGGCGCAGCTGATGCGCCGTCGCCAGCGACACCACGTGGTGGTCACCGACGGGGGCAAGATCGTCGGCATCGTCAGCGCCTTCGACTTCCTGGAGCTGGTGGAGAACCACCGCTTCGAGATGAAAACCGACGGGCCGGAGTTCAAGACCGGCGTCTTCTACGTCCCCGAGGAACTCCGCTCGGACGGCGACTGAGGCTGGCCGCGGATCACTGGATGTATCCGAGGGCGCGGAGCTGGTCCAGGGCTTCCTGGTCCGTGGCCGGCAGCATCTCCGGCGCCTTCGACGCGATCTCCTCCCGCTGGACGTTCCAGCGATCGAATAGGCGCAGGCAGCGCTCGGTCCGCGGGTCGTCCGCCGAAAGGGGGTTCTGCTCCCCGGGGTCCTCCGCCAGGTCGAACACCTGCCACTCCGCCACCGGATCCCCCTGCTGGTCGACCTCGCCGAGGCTGTGGATGCACTTGAGCTGATCCAGCCGCAGGGCCCGATAGTCCACCGCCGCCAGGTGCTCTGAAGGTTTGGGGCTGACTTCGCTGTAGAGGATCCGCGGCGCGCCGCTTTCGAGGTCCGGCGGCAGCAGGCTCAGGCCGTCGAGGGCGACCCGGGGAGCGGTCTGGGTCAGGCGAAGGATCGTCGGCACGATGTCGAGGGTCGACACCGCCCGCTCGATGCGGGTTCCCCCCCACTGCGAGTCGGGGTACTTGATCATCAGCGGCACCCGCAGCTGCTCTTCGTAGAGGGTGCGGCCGTGGCCGTAGCCGCCGTGCTCGCGGAACTCCTCGCCGTGGTCCGAGAGCACGATGACGATGCTGTCGTCGTAGAGGCCGAGGAAGCGCAGCATGGCGATGAACCGGCCGAGCTCCAGGTCGGTGTAGGAAGCCTCCCCGGCGTAGAGGCGCTTCAGGTGGCGGAGCTCCCGCGGATCTTCCCCCAACCCTTCGAGGTGGAAGGTGAGGGCGCGGTACTTCTCCGCCGGCAGGTTGCCGTCGCCGGGGTCGAAGGGGGGCGTCGGCACGTAGGGGTCGTGGGGGTCCACGGAGTGCAGATAGCCGAAGATCGGCTGCTCGGCGTCGGCCCCGAGGAGCCGGGTGAGGAGCAGGCGGCGCAGCCGTTGGGACCGCAGCATCTCGCCGTTCAGCTGGTCCTGGAGGAGGAATTCGGAAAAGCCCGTATCGATCCCGAACCGGCCGCTGGCCACCACCGACTGGGAGAGCCCGAGGGTCCGGTAGCCGCGGTCCGTCAGCAGGGTGGCGAGGGACGGCGGGGCCTTGTCGCTGAGACGGATCTCGCCGGTCATGACCCCGTGGCGATCGGGGTAGACGCCGGTCAGCACCGACGCGGTGGCGGGTAGGGTCCACGAGCTGGAGGTCCAGGCGTCGACGTACGTCACGGAGTCGCGGGCGAGGTCCGCCACGGCGGGGGTCCCTTCGCCCCCCCAGGGCTCGAAGGCGTCGGCCCGCAGGGTGTCGATGAGGTAGACGAACACGTGGGGCGGACGCCCCGCGCCCTGGGGGTTGGGATCGGCGCCCCCTTCGGAGGGGGGCGCTTCGATGCTTAGGAAGTCGTCCCCCAGATCCAACCGCAGGGCTCCGTCGCCGGCGGTCCCCCCGTCCCCCCGTCCCTGGGCCCAGGCCCACCGCAGGCGGCTACCGTGGACCGCCGGGGGCTCGATTTGTAGCTCCAGGCCCCCGGCGTCCTCGGCGGTGCCGGACCACAGGTCCTTGGGGTCGTCGCCGTTCCCCACCAGGGCGAGCTGGAGGCGGCAGCCGGTGCAGCGGCCGTCGACGCGGACCTCCCCCAGGGAGAGGGCCGCGGGGCGCCCGGCGGCGAGGGGGATCTCGACGCCGGCGCCGGCCGGGATCTCCAGGTAGCGGTCCCCCAGGAAGGACTCACCGAGGCGGGCTCGAAAGTCGGCGGGGCTCTCGACCCATCGGGGTACGAAGGCGAGGTGGCGGAACGACGCGCTGAGGCGGCGGTTGTCGGGCCCCAGGCCCACGTCCTGGGGGCGCACCGCCCAGGCGAAGCGGAGCTCCACGGCGACGGGGTCGGCGTCTAGGGCCTCCGCAGGAAGGGGGATTCGCACTTCGTTCCAGCCCTCCTCGAGGACGGCGGAGCCGAGCTCTTCGCCGGCGACCCAGACGCTGATCTCCTGGGGCGCTTGGGGCGCTTGGTCCGTGCCGTTGCCCAGGGCGAGGGGCATGACGTCGGCCCAGAAATCGACCGGGGCGTCGGTGGCGGGGCTGGGGAGCTCCAGCACGGCGCGGCCGTCCACGGCCCAGGCGAAGGGGAATACGGGGTCCCCGGCGGTCTCAGTGCGGGCCCAGCCGTCCACCCGGAGGATCGAGCCCGTGCCGTCGAACCGGCAGGCGGGGCCGGCGGCGTCGAGGGCCAGGAGCTGCGGGTCGAAGCGTGGATCCAGGAGCTCGGAGGTCGACCTTTCTTGGCCGCCGCAGGCCGCGAGGGCCAGCGGTAGGGCCGCCAGGACGATAAGGCGGCGGAGGTCGGCGGGGCTGCTGCGGGGCGGAGTCATCGGCATCTCCGAGGCTCTATCGCAAGGGACGGATCGGGAAGGGGGGTCAGGGGTCGGGCTCGGGCGTCGCCGAAGCGGCTCGGCCGGACCGCAGGATATCCCGCCAGGCGGGTTCCGGGTCCAGCAGGAAGCGGGTCAGCTCGTCGGCGGGCATCGGACGGCCGATGGCGAAGCCCTGGACCTGGCAGCCGCCGTCCTCGGCGAGGGCGGCGAGCTGCTCCGGGGTTTCGATACCCACCGCCACCACGTCGAGGTCGAGGGCGTCTGCCATGGCGCGGATCGCCCGCACCATGCCCAGGCCGTCGGCTCCGGGGGCGGCGGCGTCGGCCCCCCGCATGAGGGTCCGGTCGATCTTCACCTCGTGGAGGTGGAGTCGGCCGAGGCTGGCGAGGGAGGCGGGGTGCCCGAAGTCGTCGAGGGAAAGTCGGACCCCGAGGGCCGCCAGGTCGGCGAGGACCTGCGACGCCGCCTCCCGGTGGGCCTCGATGGCGCTGGCGGTGATCTCAAGCACCAGGGAGCCCGGGTCGGTGTCGGTGGCCTGGAGGACCGCCTCCAGCCGTTCGAGGAATCCGGGGCGCACGAGGGGATCGGCGGAGAGGTTGACCGCCACCTGGAGGTCCGGCAGGCCGTCCCGCCGCCAGGCGGCCGCCTGCTCGCAGGCCGCCGTCAGCACCCACTCGTCGATGGGGCGGATCAGGCCCGTTTCCTCGGCGACGCGGATGAAGCGGCCGGGGGTGAGGATCTCGCCGTCGGGCTGGGCCCAGCGCAGCAGGGTTTCCACCCCCGAGATCCGGCCCCCGGCGAGGTCCAGCTTGGGCTGGAAGTGGAGGGTCAGCTCGCCGGTGTCGTGGGCCCGCCGCAGCTGGTGTTCGAGCACCAGCCGCTCCAGGGCCGAGTCCCTCATGCCGCGTTCGTAGAAGCGGTAGCCGTCCCGTCCGCCGGCCTTCGCCTCCCGCAGCGCCGTTTCGGCGTGGCGCAGCAGGGTGGGGCCGTCCTCCCCGTCCTGGGGGGCGACGGCGATGCCCACGCTGAGGGAGCCCTGGACCTCGACCGGGTCTTGGGCGCCGCGGTCGAGGACGATGGGTTCGGCGAAGGCGCGGACGATCCGCTCGGCGATCCCCATGACCCTCCGAGGATCCATCACGTCCTCCAGGACCACCGCGATCTCGTCGCCGCCGTAGCGGGCCACGAGGTCACTGCCCCGGACGCAGTCCAGCACCCGCCGGGCGGCCCGCTGCACGAAGAGGTCCCCCTGGGCGCGGCCGAAGTCGTCGTTGATCCGCCGCAGCTGGTCGAGGTCCCCCAGGAGCAGGGCGACGGAGGCGTGCCGGCCCTGTCCCCGGGCGAGGGCGGTTTCGAGGTGCCGCATCAGCCGACCGCGGTCCGGCAGGCCGGTCAGGAGGTCGATCTCCACCGCTCCGCCGCGGTCGGTGGGGGTGCCGTCCCCGGCGGGCCCGGGCTCGGCGTCCGCCGGCTTGGGGTCGGTGTGGCGGAGGTGCCCCGCGGCTCCGTTGCCCCCGGCGGCCGCCTTCGTGGGGCCAGCCCCCGCGTTCCCTTCTGGCTCCGGATCGGCGCCGGGCTCCTCCGACCGCCGTCGTCCGCGATTCCAGGCGACGCCTGCGAACAGCAGGGCGGCGGCGTAGAGTGCATAGGCCCAGGGGGTGTTCCAGGGCGCGGACCGGACCCGGACGTCGAGGGCGGTGGTTTCCTGGCTCCAGATACCGTCGTCGTTGGCGGCCCGGATCCGCAGCCGATGGCGGCCGGGGGCCAGGCCGTCGATCTCCACGGCCCGCTCCCGGCCGAGGCTTCGCCAGCCCCGGGTGCCGGTGCCGTCGTCCAGCCGATAGGCGTAGGTGTTGGCGGCGGGGTCGGCGAAGTCGAGGGCCGCCATTTCGACGGTGAAGGTGGCCCGACGCCGATCCAGCTCGATGGCCGGGACGGTCCACGGGGGTCGGCCGTCGGCGAGGTCCCCGCCGCCGGCGTCGAGGGCGGTGATCACCACCTGAGGCGGCTCGGTGTTGACCACCACCGCCTCGGGGAGGAAGACGTTGTAGCCACCGGGTCCGCCGAAATAGAAGCGACCGTCGCCGCGGCCTAGGGCGGTTCCCGGGTGGAAGTCGAGGGCCTGCAGCCCGTCCCCGAGGTCGAAGACGGCCATTTCCCCGGTGGCGGGGTCCAGGCGGCGGAGGCCCTGGGGGGTGGCGAGCCAGAAGCGGCCGAGGTCGTCTTCGAGGACGCCCCGGACGCCGCCGGGGGGCAGGCCGTCGGCCTCGCCGAGGTGGGAGAAGCCGCGGTTGTTGGGGGAGGGGTTGGGCACCGCGGCGACGATCTCCGCCGGCAGCCGTTCGAGGCCGGCGTCGGTGCCGACCCACAGGTTGCCGACCCGGTCCTGGTGGACCGCGAAGACCCGCCGGCCCCGCAGGCTGGTGCGGTCCTCCGGGTCGTGCCGGTAGGCGTGGAAGCGGCCGTCGGCGGTGCGGCGGGCGAGACCCTCGGCGGTGCCGATCCAGAGCTGTCCGCGGCGGTCGCGGAAGAGGGTCGAGACCCGGTCGTCCGGCAGGGAGAAGGGGTCGTCTGGGACCTCCCGGTAATGCTCGAAGCGATTCCCGCCCCGGTCCAGGCGATCGAGGCCGCCTCCGAAGAGGCCGATCCACAGGCGACCGTCGTCGTCCTGGAGCAGGCTGCGGACCGCCCCCGGGCCGAGGCTGCCGGAGTCCTCCGGGTCGTGGCGGTAGGTGGTCAGGGTCTCCGCCGGCGGCAGGTAGCTGTGGAGGGCGTCGTCGGCGCCGATCCACAGCCGCCGGTCGCGGTCCTCGTACAGCGCCCGGACCGCGGTGCCGGTGCCCGCCGGCGGGGGGGGCACGGAGCCGGCGTCGAGCATTAGGCCGTCCCCTTCGGGCTGGACCCGGACGAGACCGTTGTCGGTGCCGACCCAGAGGTCCCCCTTCGAGTCTTCGTGCAGGGCCCGGACGCCGCCCCGGGAAGCGAGCCGTACCCGGCCGAAGCGGGTGCGCAGGTCGATGGAGGTGAGGCCCGCCGGCCCGGCGGCCCAGAGCAGCCCCCCGCGGTCTTCGAAAAGGTGATCCACGCCCCCCGGGACCCCCGCCGCGGCCGTCGCCCCATCGTCCGCCAGGGCGGAGAGGGGCCGGGGGACCGTGGTCCCGGGGGCCAGGGCCGCCAGGCCGTCGTCGGTGGCGATCCACAGGCGCCGCCCCGGGCCTTCGTGCAGCGCGTTGACGGCTCCAGGGGCGGCGATCTCGGCCTCGATGTCCCAGGCGCCGGACCGGGCCGAGAGCCGAACCAGGCGGCCGGAGCGGTGACCGATCCAAAGGCTGCCTCCATCATCCTCCAAGAGGGCCGTGATTTCGTCGTCGGCCGAGTCGGGGGGCGGGCCTAGGGCCTCCGTCTTGGCCGCGGCCGGCGGACGCCGCCGGAGTGCGCCGTCCCCCAGGGCGATCCAAAGGTCCCCCCGTGGGCCGACGTGGAGGGCCGTCACCGGCGCCGGGTCGTCCCCCGCGAAGGGCTCGAAGGCGTCGCCCCCCGGCGGCAGGTGCCAGAGCCCGAGGTCACCGCCGACCCAGAGGGTTCCGGTGGGGTCGGCGGCGACGGCGGCGGGGTCACCCCACGGCGGCGGGTCCAAGGGGGTGGGCTGGAGGGTATCCGCTGCGAGACGCGCCAGCCCGGATCCCCCGGCGATCCAGAGCTCGCCGTTCTCCCCCGGCAGCAGGTGCTTCGCGGCGCCGAGGTCGGGGCCGCCGACATCGCGGAAGGTAAATCCGTCGAATCGCTGGGGGTGCTCCCCGGCGAGGAGCCAGAGGAATCCGCGGCGATCCTGGGTCACCGCCCGCACCGGCCCGGCGAGGCCGTCGGCCCGGGAGTAGTGCCGCAGGCGGACCCGCTCGGCCCCCTCCACCCGCAGGGTCGCTTCCGCGGCGACGTCGTCGCCGGCGGGCTGGGCAGACGGCCCGAGCCCAGGGGGGGAAAGCCAGGCGGTCCCCAGGGCGAGGCAGACCAGCGCCGACCTGGGCAGGGGCGCGTCGAGGATGGCGGGGGGCTTGGGCAACGGGTCGGGGCCTTGGGGAGCGGATGGGACGCCCTCGACTCGCGCGGAGGGCCTGTTCAGCGACGGTGGCCGCTTAGTATGCCACCGCCGGCTGCCCGGCAACACCTCGGTGAACCGGCCCTATCCGTCCGCGGCCCTATCCGTCCGCGGCCCTGCGGCGACCTAGCCCCGGCCGCGGGTCGCCGCCGGCAAGTATGCCTGCCTCGCGTAGTCCCCCACCATGCGGCTGGCGGAGAAGCGGGGGGTCAGGGTGGCGATGGACTCCTTCATCATGGCGATCCAGCCCCTGGGCAGGTCGTCGTCGTCCCGATCGTAGTAGAGGGGGGAGATCTCCCGTTCGAGGAGGTGGTAGAGGGACTCCACGTCCTCCCGGTCCTGGTGGACCTCGTCGGCGTAGCGTTCCGCGTTGCCGATCACCCAGCCGTTCTTGCCGTTCCAGCCCTCGGGCCACCAGCCGTCGGCGATGCTGAAGTTCATCGATCCGTTCATCGCCACCTTCTGGCCGCTGGTGCCGCTGGCCTCCATCGGCCGGCGGGGGGTGTTGAGCCAGACGTCCACCCCCTGCACCAGCATCCGTCCCATGCGCATGTCGTAGTTCTCGAGGATGATGACCTTGCCGCGGAACGCTTCGCTGCGGCTGAGCTCGAAGATGTGCTGGATGAGCTCCTGCCCCGGCCGGTCGGCGGGGTGGGCCTTGCCGGCGAAGATCATCTGCACGGGGCGGCCCGGGGCGTTCAGCAGGGCTTCGAGGCGCCGCAGGTTGGAGAACACCAGGCTCGCCCGCTTGTAGGTGGCGAAGCGCCGGGCGAAGCCGATGGTTAGGGCGCCGGGGTCGAACATGGCGCCGACGGAACGCAGCTCGTCGGGGGAGGCGCCGTGGCGGGCGAACTGCTCCCGTAGGCGGGAGCGGGTGAACCGGCCCAGCCGCTGCTTCTGCGCCAGGTGGGCGGCCCACACCTCGCCGTCGGCGATGTCGTGGACCCGCCCCCAGCCGTCGGTGGACAGGAGCATGTCCTCCCATTCGTGGGACAGGCGGCGGCGCAGCATCTCCTGCATCTCGGTCCCCAACCAGGTCCGCGCGTGGACACCGTTGGTCAGGCCGTGGATCGGCTGCTGGTCCGGGGCCACGTCGAAGAGGTGGCGCCACATCTCGCTGGTCACCTCGGCGTTCAGGTGGCTGACGCCGTTTACCCAGCTGGAGACTCGGATGGCGAGGGCGGTGAGGTTGAAGTTGCCGTCGCCGCCGTGGGCACGGCCCATCGCCAGCAGCTCCTCCATCGAGACCCCCACCTCGTCGCACCAGGCTTCGAAGTACTTGCGGATGAGGGCCGGGTCGAATTGCTCGTTGCCCGCGGGGACGGGGGTGTGGGTGGTGAAGACGGAATTCTTCGTCAGCGTCGCCAGGCCGTCCCGGGGGCTGGTGTCGCCTCCGCGGACGAGCTCGCGGAGGCGTTCGAGCTGCATGAAGACGCTGTGCCCCTCGTTGAGGTGCCAGGCCGACGGCTCGATGCCCGCCGCCCGAAGGGCCTTGACGCCGCCGATGCCGAGGACGATCTCCTGGAGCAGGCGCATCTCGCGGCCGCGGACGTAGAGCTGGTTGGTGATCGGCCGGTCGCTGGGGT
Organism: Acidobacteriota bacterium; assembly: GCA_038748685.1. GTDB lineage: Bacteria > Acidobacteriota > Thermoanaerobaculia > Multivoradales > J023 > JAUIJL01. The sequence continues at coordinate 79,056 of JBCDIS010000001.1, forward strand.
CGTTCTCCGGCAGGTCGGTGTCGAGCAGGATCAGGGGAACGCGCCCCACCTGGGCGAGCCACAGCTTGACCTTGAGGTCACGCCCCGGCAAGGGTACCGACACGATGACCTCCCGCCCCGTCACCGTCGAGACCGGGCGCAGGGGGAGGCGGGTGAAGTCGTACTCCGGGTAGATGTGCTGCTGGAAGCCCTCGGCGTCGATGGTCTGCTGGAAGTAGCCCCGGCGGTAGAGCAGCCCCACGGCGACGAAGGGCAGGCCGAGGTCGCTGGCGCTCTTGCAGTGGTCGCCGGAGAGGACGCCGAGGCCGCCGGAGTAGATGGCCAGGGACTGGTGGAGCCCGTACTCCATCGAGAAGTAGGCGAAGGGGCCCTGGTCGAACTCTGGGTTCTCGCGGTCGAACCAGGTCCCGTGGTGACGGTGCAGGTAGTCGTCGAAGGTCTGCACCACGCGGTGGTACTTGGCGATGAAGTCGTCGTCCTCCAGCAGCGGGTACCACTGGCGCGGGTCGACGTTGATCAGCAGCTGGACGGGGTTGCGGTAGAGGGCCCATTTCGCCGGGTCGACGGCCGAGAAGAGGCCGCGGGCCTCGGGGGTCCAGGTCCACCACAGGTTGTAGGCCATCTCGTAGAGACGCTCGAACTCGCGGGGCACCTCGATCTCGCAGACGTGCAAGGTCGGGATCTGGTGTAGGTAGTCTCTCTCCATCGATCTGACCTCCGGGCGCGCCGCTCGGCGTCGCCGTCGCCGTCCGCGCGGCGGTATCCTTGGTGTGCGAAGGGGCTTGGGGGAGGCTCGGTGGTTCTGGCCGCGCCGTCCCCGAACCCGTCAAGCCGCAGTTTTTAGCACAGCCTCGGCTGGGAAGGTGAATGGTCCCGGCGGATGTCCCGTAGCGATGAAGCGAGATCGAAGGCCCGTGAAGGAGAACCCCGGATGAGCACCGTTGCCCCAGGCGATATTTCAGGATCCAGCGGTGGAAAACGGGGGCTGTCCCGCGGCGACAAATGGCTGATCGGCTGTGGTCTGGGCTGCGTCGGCCTGCTGGTGGTGGGGCTGCTGGCGGCGATGGTCGGCGGTTTCTGGTTCCTACGCCCCGGCACCCAGCACCCGACGGCGGTGGCGGAGGGTCCCGGGAGTATCGGCGTGATCCGCCTCCACGACGTCGGCGAGGATCCGGGGGCGAAGGAGATGATGACCTACCTGGTCCAGACGCTGCAGGACGTCGACCGTCGTCACAAGAGGGAGCAGCTGCCGGAGTCGATGCGCTGGCTGGCGGACCTCCAGGGACAGGAGCAGGGCACCGGCGGCCTCGAGATGCTGTTGCCCAGGGAGGCGACGCTGGCCTTCGAGCCGCGGGGCGCAGACGCCGACCCCGCCTGGGTCCTGGCCCTCAACATCCGGGCCATGGCTCGGCCCCTACGGCTGCTGTGGAAGACGATGGCCAGGGGGGAGTCGGGGGAGGAGCAGACCCATCTGGGACAGCAGATCGTGGCCCTCGACGGGGAGACCTGGTCGGCCTTCTACGACAGTACCCTGCTGGTGTCCGACCACCTGCCGTCCCTCCGCGCCGCCCTCGACCGCATCGCGACGGGGTCCCAAGGGGGGGACCCGGGAGGGACCCGGGCCGCCGGCCCCGAAGGGACCTGGGACGTCGAAGGAAGTCTGTCCAACCATGACGACGGCGTGGCGAGGTTCCTGGAGGCGATGGTGGTGCGGGAGCTGGGGGATGCGGAGATCGTACCCCCGGCCTCCGGCGACGATCTGGAGCTGAGCTTCGGCGTCGACATCGCGTCCAAGGACGCCGTCCAGGGTCGGCTGGTGTTGCGCTGCGCCGACGTGCGGGAGGCCGTCGCCTGGCTGGGATTCCTGGAGCCCCGCCTCGACTACCTGCGGGATGACGCCCGCCGCAAGGGCCTGGAGCTCACGGTCCAGCCCAAGGCGGCGGGCGCCGACGTGGAGATCCCCTTCGAGCTCTCCGGCATCGCCGCCCGCATCGACGAGATGGCCACCGACCTGACGGAGGCCGCCTCCGGTTCAGGCCGTCCCTGAAGCCGCCGCCGATATATCGACTCGCCTGGGCCCAGGGCTCAGGGTGTCGGGGCTCAGGGTGTCGGGGCTCAGGGTGTCGGGGCCGTGAGCCCCGGAATCCGCCCCTGGGCGAGGGCGAGCTCCGCCAGCAGGATCGACCCCCCCGCCGCCCCCCGCAGGGTGTTGTGGGACAGGGTCACGAATTTGACCCCGAGGAGCGGACATGGGCGCAGGCGCCCCACCACCGCGGCCATGCCGCCGTCCCGATCGCGGTCCAGCCGCGGCTGCGGGCGGTCGGCCTGATCCAGGACGTGGATCGGCCGCTCCGGAGCCGTCGGCAGGCCCCGCCGCTGGGGCTCGGCGGTGAACGACGCGAGGGCGTCGCCGATCTCTTCGAGGGAGGCGTCGCGGCCCGGCCGCAGGGAGACGCAGAGGGTGTGGCCGTCGATCACCGGGACCCGGGTGCACTGGGCGCTCACCGCCACCGCCGCATGCTCGATGCCATGGCCCACCAGGCGGCCGAGGATCTTGCCCGTCTCGTTCTCGAGCTTGTCCTCCTCGCCGCCGATGAACGGGACGATGTTGTCGAGGGCCGCCATGCTGGGGACCCCCGGGATACCCGCGCCGGAGACCGCCTGCAGGCTCACCACGTGGACCGCCTCGACCCCGAAGGCGTCCACCAGGGGTTTCAGAGCCATCACCAGACCGATGGTGGAGCAGTTGGGGTTGGTGACGATGCCGCCGCCGTCGGCGTAGCGCTGGGCGTCCAGTAGCCCGAGGTGGTCGGGGTTGACCTCCGGCACCACCAGGGGGACGTCCGGGTCCATACGGTGGCTCTTGGCGTTCGACACCACGAAATGGCCGGCGGCGGCGTAGGGGGTCTCGACGCGGTCGGCGGCCCGGGAATCGAGGCCAGAGAAGAGGAGCTTCGAGCCCAGGGGCCGGGTCTTGGGGTCGGTGGAGACCACCGGCATCTCGGCGACCTCCTCCGGCAGGGGCTCCGCCTGCATCCACCGGGCGGCCTCGCCGTAGGGCTTGCCGGCGGACCGCTCCGAGGCGGTCAGCTCGGCGATGCGGAACCAAGGATGGCGATGGAGGAGGGAGACGAAACGCTGGCCGACGCTGCCGGTGGCGCCGAGGACGGCGACCGGGATGCGGGGCGCCGACGATCGGGTCGGCAAGGGCTCGGGGTTGGGCGGATCCAGGGTGTGGGTCATGGTGTTCCTCGCCTTCCGCCGGCGACAGGACCGACGGAGTGGGGAGTATAGCGTCGGCCCCCGCCCGGCGCGGCCCGCCGGCGTCGACCCTCCCAGCGTCGGCCCCCAGCGCCGGCCCATCGGTGCCGGGTATACTGTGCGAACTCTCTGCGAAAGGCCCCTCGACCACATGCCGACTCCGAAAGGGAATCCGCCCGTCGCCGACGCGGGCGAGCGCTGGCGGCGGGATCTCGAGACCGAAACCCGGGCTGGTTTCGAAGGGGCAGAGATGCTGTCGACGATCCTGGTGCCGGGCTGGACGATCCTCTGGCACCCCGACGCCGACCGGATCGGCGAGCGGGCGGCGCTGCCGGAGCTGTTGGACGGTGAGCCGGCCCCCCTGTCGCGGTCCGAGCCCCTCTTTTCCCAGCCCGGTGACGGCCTCCGCCGCCCCCTCGCCGACCCGTACCTCAGCCGAAAGCCCTGCTACCTGCGTCGACGGGGCGTCGGGGGGGATGGGACCTATTGCATCGAACGGGGGGAGTTTCCCGCTGACGTCGACGTCGACGGAGTACCGCTGAGCGCTTTGGCGTCCATGCCGGCGGAGGCCCTCGACGGGGGGGTGGTGGTGCTCTTGGCGAACCGGGTCCTCCTGCTGCTCCATCTCCTGGACCCGGCGCCGTCCCCCGGGGGGGAGGACCACGGGTTGGTGGGGGAGAGCCTGGGGATCCGGATCCTGCGCAGGGAGATCGCGCAGCTGGCCCCCCTCGACCTTCCGGTTCTGATCACCGGGGAGACGGGGACCGGCAAGGAGCGGGTGGCGGAGGCTCTGCACGTTGCTAGCGGTCGTGGGGCTAGCGGTCGTGGGGCTAGCGGTCGTGGGACCGGCGGTGGCGGTCCCTTCGTTCCCGTGAATATGGCGTCCCTGCCCCCGAGCCTGGCCGCCGCCGAGCTGTTCGGCGCCGAGCGGGGGGCCTTCACCGGCGCCCAGCGCAAGCGGCGCGGATTCTTCGCCCGCGCCGACGGCGGCACGCTGCTGCTCGACGAGGTGGGGGACACTCCGCCCGAGGTCCAGGCGGCTCTGCTGCGGGTCCTGGAGACGGGGCGGGTCCAGCCCCTGGGCGGCGGCGCCGATCGCCGGGTGGACGTGCGGGTCCTCGCCGCCACCGACCTCGACCTCGAGCGGGCCATCGAGGACGGCCGCTTCCGCGCCCCCCTGCTCCACCGGCTTTCGGGCTACAGGATCCGCGTTCCCCCCCTGCGTCGGCGGCGCGACGACATCGGTCGTCTGCTGGCGACGTTTCTGGCGGAGGATTTCAGGTCGGCGGGGGAGCCCGCCGACCTGGCGAAGGTACCGGTGACCCTGGTGGCCCAGATGGCACGGCGGTCTTGGCCCGGCAACGTGCGGCAGCTGCGCAACGTGAGCCGGCAGCTGGTGATCGCCCTCGGTTCCGGCGGACCCCACCTGCCGGAAGCGTTGGTGGCGCTGCTCGACGCAGGAGTGGAGGGCCCGGCGCGGGGGGACGGGCAGCGGGTCGGCCCCCATACCGCCAGCCCCGGTGTAAACGGGGCGGAGCACGAAGGTCCAGAATCGGGGGGCGGTGAGCCCCCGGAGGCCGGTTCCGACCCACCGCGGCGGTCCCGGTACCGTCACGGCCTGGAGGTCTCGGAGCGGGAGCTGACGGCGGCGCTGCGGGCCAACCGCTGGCGCCTGCAGCCCACCGCGAAACAGCTGGGGATCTCCCGCACCGTGCTCTATCGGCTGGTGGCGGCTTCGGATCGGGTGCGCAAGGCCGGTGACCTGGGCGAGGAGGAGATCGCCGGAGCCCTAGATCGGCACGGAGGCGACCTAGAGGCCCTCGTGGAGGACCTGGAGGTGTCCCGGGACGGGCTGGTGCGACGCATGGGCGAGCTGGGGCTTCGGCGCCGATGACGCCGCAGCAACGGGTCGGCCCCTACCAGCTCCGCCGGTGCCTGGGCAGCGGCGGCATGGGGGAGGTTTGGGAGGCTTGGGACGAGCGCCTCGAACGGTGGGTCGCGGTCAAGCTGGTGCGCGCCGATCGCGGCGACTCCGAGAGCTCCCGCCGCCGCTTTCTGCGGGAGGCAAAGACCGCCGCCGCCCTCAATCACCCCGCCATCGTCCAGATCCACGACATCGTGGAGCACGGGGGGCTCGACGCCATCGTCATGGAGTTGGTGGAGGGCATGACCCTTTCGGCGCGACTGGAATCGGGGCCCCTCCGGGAGTCGGAGGTGGTCCCCATGGCCCGCCGCATCACCTCCGCCCTGGCCACCGCCCACCGCCGGGGGGTCGTCCACCGGGACCTCAAGGCGGAGAACGTGATGGTGACCCCCGAAGGGGCGGTGAAGATCCTCGACTTCGGCATCGCCAAGCGCCTGGGTGGAGCGGACCACGAGAGCCTGTCCGCCGACGGCCAGGTCCTGGGGACCCTGCGGACCATGTCCCCCGAGCAGATCCGGGGCTTCGACGTCGACCCGCGGTCTGACTTCTTTTCCCTGGGGGTCCTCCTCTACGAGCTCGTGACCGGCATCACCCCGTTCCGCGGTATCAGCCCGGTGGACACCGCCAGTCGAATCTGCAGCCGTCGCCAGATCCCCGCCCGCCGGCTGGTGCCCAGCCTGTCGCCGGGATTCTCGGGCCTCATCGACGCCCTGCTGGAGAAGGAGCGCGAGCACCGCCCCCGGGACTGCGCCGAGGTGCTCTCCAAGCTCGACGCCCTGGGGCCCGGCGCGTCGGCGGCGGGTTCCGCCGACGTCCCCAGCGGGCCGTTGCCCGATCCCAGCACCCTGGAACGGAGCACGCTGGATCCAGAGACACTGGATTCCGGCGGATCGGCGTCCCCCCGTCGGGGCCCCCTTGCAGATCCAGATCTGGTCACGCCGGCGACGGTCACGCCGAGCTTCGACCCGTCGCAGGCGGAAACCCTCGGTCCGCCGGGGCGCTACCTTCCCGCAGGCGAAGGAAGCGTCGAAGGGGAGGGACCCGTGGGGACGGCGCCGACGAGCCCCGCGCAGCCTCTTTCGGGGGGCTTCGTGGTGCTGGGCCGCCGACGATGGATGGGGGCCGCCGCCGTCCTGGCGGTGGCCCTGGGGATCTCCGTGACCTGGTGGCTGGGGGCGAGGAAAGGCCCCGGCGAGGAGACCCTGCGGGTGGCGGTCCCCAAGCCGACGGTGGAAGGCGCCGCGACGGATCCCCTCCTGGGCACGGCGGTCCGCCTGGCGATGGTGCGTTCCCTGGTGGAGATGTCGGGGGCGGCGCCCCTGGCCTTGGAGGAGGTCGACGCCTTTGAGTCGCCGCCCCAGCGGCTGGCCCTGGCGCTCGCCGCCGACGAGGTTCTGACCGTCCGCCTCGACTGCACGGCGATCTCCTGCCGCGGGTACCTGGAGCGGGTCCGGGAGGGCACCACGGTGGCCACGGAGGGCTTCGAAGCGTCGACGGATCGGCTCCTGGCGGTGTCACGGGCGGTGGAGGACCGGACGCGGCGCCTCTACGCCGACGTGGCGGGGGGCGGCGGGGGGCGGGATTCCATCCTCACGGCGGAGGCGTACGAGGCGTACCTGGAGGTACAGCGGGACGTCTACGAGCGCCGGGGCGACCGCCGGCTCCTGCTCGAACGGGTGACCGAGCTGCGGGCGGCTGCGCCGTCGTTCCTCGACCTCTACCTCCTCGAAGCCCGGATCGCCCGGTCCCTCTTCCTCGAGTCTCGATCCGAGGAGGATCTGGAACAGGTGACCCTGCTCCTGGACGCGGCCCGGCGCTTGGCGCCGGAGAGCGCGCATCCGGTGTTCTTCCAGGCCCAGGTGGCCATCGACGCCGGCCAGCTGGATCGCGGCGCGGCGCTGATTTCCAGCATCGAGGCATTGGACCCCGGGGATACGGCGGCGCTCTATCTGCGGGCCCGTCTCGCCGACCTGCAGGGCCGGCCCGAGGAGGCGCTGCGCTCGATGCGCGCCGCCGTCGCCCGCCGGCCGGCGGTGCCGGCCCGGGTGGATCTGGCTCGGATGGCCTACCGGCAGGGCCGTCTCCAGGAGGCGAGGGGGGAGCTCGCCGCCGTCCTCAGGCTGGTGCCGGATTTCCCCGCGGCGCTGTCGCTGCTCGCCGAGTTGGAGCTGCTGACCGGCGATCCGGAGCGGGCCGTGGAGATCTACGAGCGGCTGGCGGCCCGCTCCCCCGGGGTCGCGTCGTGGGGCAACCTGGGGCTGGCGCACTTCTTGGCGGAGCGCTACGACCGGGCCGCGGAGCAGTTCCGCAGGGCCCTGGAGCTGGCGCCGAATCACCCCGGCCTGATCCTGAACCTCGCCGACGCCCAGTGGATGCAGGGGGATCGGCCCGGCGCCGAGGCGCTGTACCGCCGGGTCGTGGAGCGCACGGAGACGGGGGATCTGGGCTCCGCTGGCCCCCTGTCGATCCGCGCCCAGGCCCTGGCCCACCTGGGCCGGTCCAGGCAGGCGGTGGCGACGGTTCAGCGGGCCCTGCGGCAGGCGCCGGACAACCCCAACGTCGCGGTGGAAGCTGCCCTGGTGTATGCCCTGGTGGGGGACCGCGTCTCGACCCTCGCCAACGTCGAGCGGGCCCTCGACCTGGGGGCGGAGCCGCGGTGGTTCCAACTGCCGTGGTTCGCCTGGCTCCACGACGACCCTGAGCTCATCGAGCTGACGTCCGGTTGGCGAGGGTCGGGGGCCCGATGAACTCATCCTCGATGATGGTGGGGTCCTGGCTCTTGAGAGCGTAATAGACGTCTTGGTGGAGGTCTTGGATCAGGCGTACCTCCAGGGAGTAACTGTACGCCTCGTAGTGCTGGAACCGATTGGCGAACTTCAGCACCGCCCGGCGTCGGTCCCGACTGACTTCGACCGTCATCCCCGGGGGGTTGCGAAAGCCCGCCAGCTGCTGACCGGCGGGGATTTGGGACGCGTAGTCGAAGAGCAGGGGACCCGCGGTCTGGTCGCGGACGCTGGGGGACAAGGGCGGCAGGAACCAGTCGGGGGTCTCGACGATGAAGGTGATCTGCACGGCCTCTCCGCCGGCGACGGTGAGGGTCGGATCGGGACGCGAGACCACGGCTTCGGGCTCGAATCCGGAGCTTACGACGACGGGTCCCTGCTCGCCCTCGACGACCCACAGCCTCATGACGAACTCGGACGTGTCGGCCCCAGGGTCATCGGCGACGGAGGGACGGGTCGGGGCCTGGGGGTGCGGCGCGCTCGTAGTCATGGGGGTCTCCTTGGGATTCGTTGGGGGTGTCTAGAGGGGGGTTGATCACTGGATTCTTTCGCAGTGGGCCCCTGCGGTGGGCCCCTGTGCAGCGAAAGGCTTTGGTCTTTGGAGAAAGCAACGACCGTGCCAGGGATCGAATCCCGCCGTGGGGCGCCGGGACCTGTGCTCGGGGCGGGGATCGCCCTGTCCGGGACGTCCAGAACATCTTGGACATCTCGGACATCGGCCGTCCGGGCATTCCGCCGGGCGGTCCGGGATTCGACCTGGTATGCTCTCGGGAATCCCAGGAGAACGCCGATGCCCGGCCATTCAGGCTTACCGAGATCCCGATTTCTGAACGCCGAGCTGGCCGCCCCAGCGCGTCCCGTCGTCCTTGCGGCGGCGGTGCTCCTCACCGCGCTCACCGCCCCTGCCTTGGGGGCCCGGGAGCTGTCGCTACCGGGAGAGATGGGGCTCCAAACCCAGACCGTGGTGCTGGAGCTGGACGACGCCGATATCGAGGTGCAGATCCTCGGTGTCGATGAAGGTCCTGCTCGCCTTGTTGGCCGTCCGGCGGTGGCGACCCGGGACGGCCAGCCGGTGGAGGCCCGTCTGGGGGTCGAAGCAACGGCGGATCGATTCACCCTGATGCGATCGGGGGGGAGCGCGGAGCGGCTTCGCCTGGAGCTCCAGCTGGATCCGGACCAGGCTTTGGAAGTCCGGGGGCGTGATCTCGCCGTCACCGTCCGTGACCCGTCGCTGCCGGAGCCCGCGGGGGACCGCCGCCGCGACCGGGATGCCGCCCCGGGCCCCGGGGGGGAGAAGCCGGCCCCGCGGGCCGGCGCCGACGTCGCCACGGGGGAAGGGCCGCCGGCGTCCTACGTGTTCGCGGTGGCCGCCTCCCAGGTCCACCTGACGGGCCTCGACGGCCTGGTGGTGGAGGCTGAGGGCTCCTGGGTGGGGACCGAAGGGACCCGGGGTTCCGGCGTCGTCACCGCCAACGGCAGCACCGTGTCGGTGTCGGAGCACGGGGGCCCCCTGGACGTCCTGGCCACCGACAGCGAGGTGTCCGTCGACGGAATCGCCGGAGCGCTCCAAGCGGATCTCCTCGGGGGCAGCTTCAACGCCACCGCCGGTGACCAGCGTATGGACCTCAAGGCCAACGAGGCGCTGGTGCTGGTCACCGGTTGGCGGGGCGGCCTGTCCGCCGATCTGAGCGCCACGACTTTCGAGCTCCAGGGGGCCGCCAACCCCAGCCAAACGGCGCTGCGGGCCGACGCCTCCCGCCTCGTGCTCTCGGGCTTGCGGGGTTCGGGGCAGGTGAACCTCGTGGGGGGCAGCCTCGAAGGGAGCGCCATCGAAGGGCAGCTGCGGATGGAGGCCCGCAGCGGTGGGGAGGTTCGTATCGAAGGGTCCAGGGGGCGGTTCGACCTCGTTCTGAGCGACGTCGAGGCGAGCCTCTCCGACCTCTCCGGCCGGCTGAACCTGGAGGCCCACGACAGCCGAACCTCCCTCGACGGCGTCGAGCACCTGGAGGCGACGGTGGCGCGGGGATCCCTCACCTCCCGCGGCGTTGCACGGCTGCGCCGCCTGGAGGCGGATTCCGTGGACCTCGACCTCGACCTCTCCGAGCTCTCGGTGGACGCCACCCTGAGCCTGCAGGGGGAGAGCGAGCTGGAGGCGACCCTGTCGACCCCCTGCGTGGTCCAGGTCCAGGGGGTCTCCGCCCTCGTCGGTGAGCGGGTGTCGGTGAGCGGCTGCGATCTGAGATCCCCGGAGCAGGCCGCCCGTTCGGCCCGCAACCGGGCCCGCTACGGCCAGCGACCCCGTACCCTGACGGTCCGCATCACCAGCGGGGTCGACCTCTCGGTGTCGGGGATCTGAGCGTGACCCACATCGTCCGCCGCGCCTCTTCGTTGCCCCTCGCATCCGCGTGGCTTCCCGTGGTGGTCCTCGCCCTGACGCTGGCGGGCTGCGGCGCCGAGGATGCCCCGCCGGCGGCGGAGGGTCGGGTGCGGGTGATGGTGAGCCTGCCCCCACTGGCCTGGCTGGTGGAGCGGGTGGGGGGCGAGCACGTGGAGGTGCGGGCTTTCCTCGCCCCCGGGGACAGCCCGGCCACCTACCTGCCGACGGATGCCCAGGTCAGCTGGGCGGTGGGGGCGGACCTCTACGTCCGCTCGGGGGTACCCTTCGAGCGGGGGCCCTGGCTGGAGGCGCTGCGGGGAACGGACCTCCCCATCGTCGACCTGCGGGACGGCGTAGACCTGCTGCCCGTGTCCGACGGCCACGCCCATGACCACCCCAGGTCCGACCCCGAGAACGCCGACCCCCACGCCTGGCTCGACCCCGGCCGACTGCGGACCATGGCCGGGGCGATCGCCTCCGCCCTCACCCTGGAGCGGCCGGACCTCGGACCGGCGATCGAGGCGCGGCGGGCGGCCCTGGACGCCGAGCTGGTGGCCCTGGACGCCGAGCTGCGGCGGGAGCTCGAGCCGCTGCGGGGCTCCGCGTTTTTCGTCTTCCACCCGTCCTGGGGCTACGTGGCCGACGCCTACGGCCTGCGCCAGGTGGCGGTGGAGGTGGCCGGTCAGGAGCCCAGCGACCGCGAGCTCACCGAGCTCCAGGCCCTGGCCCGTTCCGAAGGGGCCCGGGTCGTGTTCGTCCAGCCCCAGATCACCGGCGCGGCGGCGGCGGCGGTGGCGCAGGCCATCGGGGGCGAGGTGGTGGTCCTCGATCCCCTGGTGTCGGACGTCCCCGCCAACCTGCGGCGTGTGGCCGCCGAGCTCGTTCGAGCTGGCCTGGAATAACGACGACGATCGGAGCGTAGGAAAGTCCATGCATCTCTCGAACCACGATATCGGCCGCCACCTCCAGGCCGATCTCTTCGGCATCACCCCGGAGCGGCTGCGGGGCGAGGACGCCCTGGTGTCGATGCTCGGATCGGCCCTGGCGAAGGCGGGCTTCCACGTCCTGCGTCGGGACAGCCACGCCTTCCCCGGACCCGGCGGCGTCACCGCGGTGTTCATGCTCACCGAGTCCCACCTGGCGATCCACACCTACCCGGAGCACGGCTACGCCGCCCTCGATCTCTTCTCCTGCGGCGCCGCGCGGCCGGAGGACGTCTTGGAAGCTTTGACCTCCGGCCTCGGCGCCACCCGGGTCGAGCGGGTGTTGACGCCCCGCGGGCGCGGCTTGCTCGAACCCGCCGCAGTCCTCCCCACCCCAGTGACCACCTAGGAGACCCCCGTTGGGCCTGTTCGATTTTCTACGCAAGCGTGAGGACCCCGCCGATCCCCACCCCGATCCGATCCACGACCTGGTCCTGTCGAAGCTCCGGCCGGGCTACCTCCTGGACCACGACCTCGAAACCTGGCAGGTCACGGCCCACCACCGCTACGAGCTCGACGGCGAGGACACGGTGGAGGAGTGGGAGCTCTTGGCGGGCCGCCAACGCGTCTACCTCGAGCTGGAGCACGACGACGGGGAACACTGGTCCCTGTCCAAGAAGATCCCCCTGGGGGCCATCGACGGCGACGTGCGGCGGCACATCCTAGACAACGACGATCCGCCGCCCCGGCTGCGGCACGACGGGGTCGACTACCACCTCGACGAGTCCCGCGCCGGCTACTATTTCGAGAACGGGGTGGGCCCGCGTCAGGAGCTGCTGAAGTGGGACTACGTCGACGGCGACGAAGCCCGCACCCTGACCGTCGAGCAGTGGGGGGAGGACGACTTCGAAGCCTCCGTCGGCAAGGTGGTCTTCCCCCATCAATTCACCAACATCCTGCCCGGGAGTCCCCCATGATCCGCCCCTTCACCCGAGCGTCTCTCCTTCTCTTCGCCGTCGGGCTACTGGCGGCGACGGGCTGTACCTCTTCCCCTGGGGATCCCCTGGGGGAGCTGGTTCGGCGGCTCGAAGGATCCCCCGTCTACTCCGTGATCCTGGAGGACATGCGGGAGCGGGGGAACTTCGCCAAGTCCTACGAACACCGCTACCGGGCCGTATGGGCCGACCAGGTCGAGGCCGGGGGGGACTTGACCTTCCAGGACCGCCTGGGGAGTTGGGAGCAGGTGGACCGGCGGACCTACGAGCGCTACGAACCCATGCTGGGGATGGCGATTCGATCAAAGAAGGAAGGGGAGGTGGAAGAGACGCCCCAGCCCCCGGGCTACGCCTACGTCGGCGACGAGCGCTACGGGCAGTGGCGCAACCGCAACGACGGCACCAGCTTCTGGGAGTTTTACGGCAAGTACGCCCTGTTCAACCACCTCTTCGGCCACGGGCAACGGCCAGTGCGACGCTCCGACTGGGACCTCTACCGCAAAGAACGCTCCGCCCGGCGCCCCTACTTCGGCCCCAAGGGGGAGTTCGGCACCCGGGGCGAATTCACCCGTACGACCCAGCCCACCTTCTTCGAGCGCCAGCAGACCCGCCGCGCGGCGGGCCGCCAGCAGTTCTCCGAGAAGGTCAACCGACGCATCCAGCGCAGCCGGATGTCGAGCACGCGGTCCCGCAGCGGATCCCGCGGCGGCAAATGAGGACCGAGCAACCATGACCCTCGACACTTTCCTCACCGGGTTGGTCTACCTGACGTCGGCCTTGGTCCTTCTCGTCTTCGGCAAACTGACCTTCGATCGGCTGCGGCCCCGTTTCGTGCTGAAGAAGGAGCTCTTCGAGAATGACAATCCCGCCCTGGCGACGGCGGTGGCGGGCTACTACCTCGGCCTTGTCCTGGCGGTGGGCGGCCTGCTCTCCGGGCCCTCGACGGGGCTGGTGGACGACCTCCTCGACATCGGGATCTACGGCTTCGCCGCCGTCGTGCTGCTGAACCTCTCGGCGTGGATCAACGACCGGGTCATCCTGCGCAAGTTCGACAACCAGAAAGAGATCCTCGACGATCGCAACGTCGGCACCGGGGCCATCGAGGCGGGGAGCTTTATCGCCACCGGCCTGATGGTGGGGGGCGCCGCCTCGGGCCAGGGCGGGGATCTCCTGACCATGCTGGCGTTCTGGGGCCTCGGGCAAGGGGTCCTGGTCCTCGGCGGGCTGGCCTACGACCTGACCTCCCCCTTCGACCTGCACGACGAGGTGGAGCGGGACAATGTCGCCGTGGGCCTCGCCTTCGGCGGCCTGCTGGTGGCCCTCGGGAACCTGGCGCGGTTGGGGTCCCTAGGGGACTTCGAGTCCTGGTCGGTGAACCTCGGCTCGTTCGGCGCCTACGTCGCGGTGGGTCTGCTGCTGCTGCCGGTGGTCCGGGTGGCGGTGGACCGGCTGCTGGTTCCGGGGGCCCGCCTGGCGGATGAGCTGACCCAGAAGGGCGGACCCAACGCCGGCGCCGGACTCCTGGAGGGCACCGCCTACGTCGCCGCCTCGCTGCTGATCGGCTGGGCGGTCTGAGCGCGGGCGTGGATCCCCCATCCCCCCAGCAGGGTAGCGGCCCGGATCGCCGGGCCGCACGCCAAACCGCCGTCCTGAAGGCGGCTGTCTTCGCCACCGGTTTCTGCGGCATCGTCGCCGAGTACGCCATGGCGACCCTCGCCAGCTACATGATGGGGGAGGCGGTGCTCCAGTGGACCCTGGTGCTCTCCCTCATGCTCTTCACCATGGGGGTGGGCAGCCGCGTCAGCCGGTGGGTGGAGGGCCACCTGGCGGACACCTTCGTCGCCGCGGAGCTCGTGCTGTCCCTCCTGGTGGCCGCCAGCGCCCCAGTCGCCTACCTTCTCTCGGCGTGGATCGAGCCCATCGGCCTCGTGATCTATCCGATGGCGGGGGGCGTCGGCTTCCTGATCGGCCTCGAGATCCCCCTCGCCACCCGCCTCAACGAGCGCTTCGAGGAGCTGCGGCTGAACGTCGCCTCGATGTTCGAGAAGGACTACTACGGCGCCCTGGCGGGGGGGTTGGTGTTCGCCTTCGTGGCGCTGCCCCACCTGGGCCTCACCCTGACGCCGGTGGCCCTCGGCATGGTCAACTTCGCGGTCGCCGCAGCCCTGGCTTGGGTGTTCTGGCCCCTCCTGGTGCACCGGCGCGCCGTGGCGGCGGGCCTCCTGGGGGTGGCGGTGGCCCTCGTCGCGCTGGCGGTGGCGGCGGAGCCGGTTGTCCAATTCGGTGAGCAGCGCAAGTACCGGGACCGGGTGGTCCACCACGAGCAGAGCCGCTTCCAGCGCATCGTGCTCACCCGCTGGAAGGATCACCACTGGCTATACCTCGACGGCAATCAGCAGTTCTCCAGCTTCGACGAGGAGCGCTACCACGAGCCCCTGGTCCACCCGGCCCTGGCGGTGGCGCCGTCACGGCGACGGGTGCTAATCCTCGGCGGCGGTGACGGTCTGGCGGCCCGGGAGGTGCTCCGCTACGACGACGTCGAGTCCGTCGTGCTGGTGGACCTGGACCCCGCGATGACGGACCTCGGCCGCACCCATCCGGTGCTGACGGAGCTCAACGAAGGGGCCTTCGAGGATCCTCGGCTGACGGTGGAGAACCGCGACGCCAACGGCTACCTGGAGAGCACCGAGACCGCCTTCGACGTCATCCTCGTGGATCTGCCGGATCCGAAGACGGTGAGCCTCGCCCGCCTCTACAGCCGGCCCTTCTACACCCTGGCGGCCCGCCGGCTGGTGCCGGGGGGCGTCCTTGTCACCCAGGCCACCAGTCCCTTCTTCTCCCGCGAGGCCTTCCTCACCATCCTCGTCACCGTCCGCGCCGCCGACTTCGTCGCCGTGCCGTACCACGCCCACGTGCCGACCCTCGGCGAGTGGGGATGGGTCCTCGGGGTGAAGTCCACCGCCCGCGGACCCTCCGTCGAAGACGATGTTCCGGCGTCGCAGCGGGCCGACGCCCTCCGCGGGCGCCTCGAAGCCCTGGAGGTGGAGGTACCGACCCGCTTCCTCGACCGCGAGGCCATGGTGGGCATGCTCGCCTTCGGCAAGGGCGACCTCGACGGCCTCGACACCATGGAGGTCAGCGAGCTGTCGAACCTGTCGGTCTACTACCGCTACCGTGAAGGGGCCTGGGACTTCTACTGATCCCCCCTGGCCCCCGAGGCGGCGGCTAGGAGGAGGGGTAGGCTGGCGAGGCGGCCCTCGGTGCGGGTGAGGATCCAGCCGTCGAGGCGGACGGTGTTGCCGTCGACGTAGTCCTGCCGGACCCGCTGCCGAACCAGGTCGAGGGCCCGGTCGTAGCGCTCGTCTGGAGGTGGCAGCTCGCCGAAGACGGCGGCGGTGACCGCCCGCAGGTCGCGGTCTTCGGGGTGAAGCTCCAGATAGCGGGTCCCCAGGCTCTGGAGGTTGGCGACGTCCGCCATGAGGTCCCTGAGGTGCAGGACCTCCTCCACGCCGCCCCGCCACTTCAGGGACAGGCCGACCCCCGCCCCCACGGTGACGACGCCGAGGGACGTCAGCAGTCGGCGGCGGCTGGGGTTTGGCGCGCGTTCCGTCACGCCGGTGTCGCCTTCAGGTGATCCGCCAGCCGCAGGGCGAGGGCGACGAGGGTCATGGTGGGGTGGGCGAAGCCGCCGGTGGGGAAGACGGAGCTGCCGGCGACGTAGAGGTTGCCGAGGCCGTGGACGCGGCAGTCGGGGTCCACCACCCCGCGCTTGGGGTCGTCGGTCATGCGGGTGGTGCCCATGGGGTGGGAGCCGAGGAAGCCCTGCTCCTGGAAGATGCGGTCCCTGTCGACGGTGATCCGCAGACGCCCTCGGGACGCCGCCCCCACCTCCCGGCCGAGGAGGTCGAGGGTTCGGTAGATCTGGTCGACGTCGCTGTCGCTGATCCGCCACCGCACCCGGGTGCGGGGCTTGCCGAGGGGGTCGAGGGTGTCGTCCAGCATCACCCGGCTTTCGCGGTTCGGCGTGTGCTCGATGTAGAACTTGATGCCCTTGAATGCGGTCTTCGGCGCCGCCTCCCGCAGCCCCGGGCCCCCGGGGTGGCGGTCGACGGCGGCCGCCAGGCGGTGGGCGTCGACGGTCAGGGGGTCCACATGGCCCACCTGGCTACCCATCAGGCGGAAGCCGCAGTTCAGCATTTGCTCCCGGCGCTGCACCTCGGTGCTGGGGGAGTACATGATGTAGAACCATTTCGGGGCGCTGCTGATCTCAGAACGGATCCGCTGGCCGAGGGAGCCCTTGGGCTTGGGCCCGGTCCACATCAGGTGACCCACCACCCGCAGTCGGGCGTGGTCCATGAAATAGCGGCCGAGGTTGCCGTGCTGATTCCCCAGGCCCCCGGGGATGACGCTGTTGGAGGCCAGCAGGAGACGGGCGTTCTCCACGCCGCCGGTGGCGACGACGAATCGCTTGGCCCGCAGGGTCACGCGGGGCCCGCAGAGCACGGCGATGCGGGCTTCGGTCACCGCGGTGCCCGGGGCGTTGGCCACGAGCTCGGTGACGTTGGCGTGGAGAATCACCCTGAGGTCGTCCGCCTCCTCCAGTACCTGCCGGTACTTCTTGCCGAAACGCACCACCGGCTGGCTGCGGTACATGGCCTTGGGGACGAGGCGGCCGGGCTCACCGTCCTCCGACAGGGTGTTGTGGGGGGTGAGCTGGCCGTCCCCTCGATGCTCCCGGAAGACGGGGCTGTCGAGGACCTCGGCGGCGCGGGTGAAGTAGTCGTCGAGCCCGTCCCGCCGGATCGGCCAGCCCGAGAGGTGGACCCAGGGGCGGTGCTCGAAGTCGATGTCGTCGAAGGGGCGACAGGTGCCGGTCCACCGGTTGGTGGTGCCGCCGAAGAAGCGGCATCGGGAATCGAGGCAGTAGTTGTCTTTCTCGAAGGGACCTTCGAAGGGTCCGTCGTAGAGGCGGTGGGTCTCCGGCTCGTCCTTGCGTCCGCCGCTTTCCAGGAGCACCACGTCGAGGCCGCTGCCCCGCAGCTCGGTGGCCAGGGTGATGCCGGCGGCGCCGGCCCCCACGATGCAGACGTCGGTCTCGAGGACGGTCCCCTCTTCGAGGTCTCTGGCGTCCAGCAGCATCAGGGGGCCGGAGGGATCAGCTGGAGGCTCACCAGCTCTTCGTGGTTGCGCAGGTAGAGGCGCCCCCCCGCCAGGGTAGGGGCGGTCCAGCATTTGCTGTCGAAGACGGGGGTGCGGGCCAGCTCTTCATGGCCTTCCGGGTCCGCCCGTACCAGCGCCAGATCCCCGTCCTCCGCAAGCACGATCAGCTTGCCGTCGGCGAGGATGAGGGAGCCCTTGCCGTAGCCCCGCGCCCGCCAGGCGTCTTCCCCGGTGGCGATGTCGATGCTCTTGAGGATGGCGTTGTCGAAGCCGTAGAGGTGGCCTCCGTGGACCACCGAGGTGGCGAAGTGGTTGCGGAACTTCCGGGTCGTCCACACCTCCTGCGCCGTGAAGCCGTCGTCGCCACCCTGGACCCGCACCAGCGCCGAGCCTTGATCGTAGGCGGCGGAGATCAGCAGGCGGTCGGGGGGGAGGAAAACCGGCGTGGCGATGTTGAGGCCGTACTTCGTCTTCCACTTGAAGCGCCAAAGGCGCTCGCCGGTCTCCGGGTCGAGGCCCGCCAGTCCGTGGGCGTAGGCGATGACCAGGTGCCGCCGTCCGCCGATCTCCACGAGGATCGGGGAGGAGGCCGCGGAGCGACCCTTCTCCGCCTTCCACAGCAGCGTTCCGTCGGCGCGGTCCAAGGCCACCGCAGCGGGTCCGCCGGCGGCGGCGGAGTTGAGGTAGACCCGCGGGCCGTCCACCAGGGGGGAGGAGGCGTAGCCGCGGCTCAAGGGGCCGCCCCCCGTGGCCCTGTGGATGTCCGTGGACCACAGGAGGGCGCCGTCCTCCACGTGGGCGGCCACCAGTCGACCCCGGGAGCTGAGGGCCATGACGACCCCGCCGTGGACGGTCGGGGCGCCCCGGGGGCCGTCGCCGTATTCCTCTTCGAAGTTCGGGCCCATGGACCGCCGCCATCGCTCCTCGCCGGTGGCGGCGTCGAGGCGGAAGAGCTGCTCCTCGCCGTCCTCCGTGTAGGTGACGAAGAGATCGTCACCGCGGACGCTGACCGTGGAGAAGCCCGGTCCGAGGGCGCGGCGCCAGACTTCGGGGGGGCCGCCCTCCGGCCAGGTTTCCGGCAGGGCCGTGACCTCGGCGACGCCGCTGCGCTTGGGGCCCAGCCACTGGGGCCAGTCGTCCGCCGCGGCGGGGCAGCAGTCGTAGGGGTCGTCCCCGGCGCCGCAGGCCAGGGCGGCGAGGGCCGCGCCGCAGAGCAGTAGGAGCGCCGCCCGGCGGCGGAATCCGGATGCCGAATCGGAAGGCATGCCGGAAGGGTATCGGTCCCCCCCGCGGGGTTCAAGCCGGCGTGGGGGGCCCGTCGTGCCGGCCTGAACCCCGCGGGGAGATCAAAAGTCCACGTAGCCGTCGCGGGTGCGGACTTCGAGTCCGGAACCGACCCGGACCTCCACCTCGTGCCAGCCGCCGTCATTGTTGATGGTGCTGGGGTAGTAGCCGAGCACGTATTGCTCCCGCAGCTCCGAGAGGATGTCGCGGAACGCCGGCTCGATGGCGGACAGCTGGTCGATGGTGAGGGTCCGCCCGCCGCTCTGGTCGACGGTGCGCTCCAGGTTTTCGAGCTGGCTGCGGTTGCCCTCGGCGTTGCGCCAGGCGGTGGCGAAGGAGGTGTTGGATCCCGCCCCCGCTTCGAGGCGGATCCAATACACCAGCGCCTGGCTGCGGCGGGCTTTCCACAGCACCTCCTCCATGTCGAGGACGCTGTGCAGGTCGGCGCCGTCGGTGAAGAGGACGATCACCCGCCGGCCCTGCCTCGATTCCAGCAGCTTGAGGGCGAGGTAGAGGTGGTCGTTGATCGACGTGTTGCCGGCCGCTTCGACGCCCGCCAGGGGGTCCAGCAGCACCGCCGGGTCGTGGGTGAACTCGGTGGAGCGCATCAGCTGATCGGAGAACAGCATGAGCATGGCCTGGTCGAGGTCTTCGAGGCCCTCGGCGAAGGCGCGGGCCCCCCGCAGGGCGGAGGTGAGGCGTTCCCCCTTCATGCTCATGCTGGAGTCGATCAGCAGGGTGGCGGCGAGGGGAACCTCGCCGCGGCTGAAGGTCACCAGCTCCTGGGCCCGGCCGTCGTCGAAGACCTGGAAGTCCCCCTCGGTCAAGTCGAGGACCCGTCGGGGTCCGCGGGTGACGGTGACGTAGAGCTGTTGCAGCTCGACGGCGACCTCGTCGTCGATCTTGATCGGCGGCGTGTTGATGCGGGAGACCCCTTCGCCCCCCGGCCCCCGCGCCACGACCCGGAACTCCCGCTCGCGGTTCTCCTGACCGACGTCCACGAGAAACCGCCACGGCGGCTCGGTCTTCCGCCCCATCGGGCGGTCGTCCACGAAGAGCACCACCTCGTCCACCTCGCCGAAGACCGACACGCCGACGGTCAGGCTGCCGAAGACCGGTTCGAGGTGGCTGGGCTCGGTGATCGAGACCTCCGGGGCCGCCGGTTGGGCTACGGCGCTCAGCAGGGACAACAGCATCCAGCAGGGAAGCGTCATGTCATTTCTCCTCGCCGCGGGGCCCCGCGTCCGGACCCGGAGAGCCGGTCGAACGGCCGAGGGCCGAGGCCAGGGTCCCCAGCCTCTGGGCGGCGCCGGCGTCCAGCTCCCGCCGGTCCTGATCCATCGCCACGCTCGGCCACTGGTTGTACCTGCCCCGATCCGCCGGAGCGCGGGTCGCCAGCTCGCGGCTGACCCGTTTGGCCAGCTTGCGGGCCTGGTGGGCGCCGTGGCTGCGGTCCCGGAGGTAGGTCAGCTGGATGTGGAGCTTCTGGTCTTCGGGGCGGCGCTCTATGGCCTCCTCCAGCGCCAGGGTGGCGGGCTTCACCTGCTGTGTGCGCGCCAGGTGACGGGCCAGCTCCTGGGCCGCCAGGCTGTAGATCCAGTCGCTTCCGGGTTCCTCCATGAGGCGCCGGAAGTGGGCTTCGGCGGCGGCGACCTTGGCGGACCGCTCCAGGGTCACGGCGAGCTCGGCGACCCGCAGCAGGTTGATCGCCAGCCGTAGGCGCCCCTCGCGGCTGGCGGGGCGAGCCTCCACGAGGCGGTCCAGGTAGGCCACGACCCGGTCGTAGGGCCCCCCCCGTTTCTCATAGTAGGCGGCGAGGCCGAGGAGGGCGGCCTCGGTGGAGGGGTCGAGGTCGACGGCGCGATCGAAGAGCTCCAGGCTGGCGGTGCGACCCTTGGCCTGGAGATGCCCCCCGAGGCTCGCCAGGGCGCGGGCCGCCACCACCTTCGAGCCCTCGGAGTCCCCCCGTTCGGCGTAGAGGTCGGCGATGCGCCGCACCATGCCCTGGCTGTGGAACTCCAGGAATGGACGACCATCGCGGCTGTGTTCGAGGTAGACGTCCTTGTGGAGCAGCATGACCGGCACCAGGGCCTCCAGGTCCCGGTCGGCGAGTCGCTTCACCACCTTCAGCTCGGCCCGGGCGAGGCGCCCGATGCGACGCTGGGGGTTCTCGGTGACGGCCCGCTGTTCCACCGTCGCCAGGCGGGCGATGGCGCCGGGGCGATCGCCGTCCAGCAGCTGTTCCAGGGCCCGCCGGTAGTCCTCGGCGACCTCGCCCATGGGGAGGGCCGGATCGGCGTCGGCGTCCCTCCGGCGGCGCTCGGCGGCCACCTGGGTGGCTCCGGCTCCGGCTCCGGGGTTGGCGAGGTCCTCGAAGGTGATGGCGCTATCGAAGGCCACCAGTCGGCTCGCGGCGGTGCGGCCTTCGGGGGGGATCCGGAAGTCGAGGTGGACCGGGTGCGAAACGACGTCCCCCCCGGAGCCGACGGCGACCTGGAGACGGTAGTCCCCCGCCGGTAGGGACGGAACCTCGAACGCCGCGATCCGCCGTTCCAATCCGTCCCCGGAGTCGGTGTTGGTCCTGGGGTCGAGGCGCCAGCGGGGCAGGGCCACCGTTTCACCGTCCGCCCCCAGGATCTTCGAGTCCATCTCCGTCAGGCCGTCGAGGCCGTAGCCGGCGAGGAAGATCGGTACCGCCTGGAGGGGCATCAGCTCGGGGCGGGCGGCGGGGGCGTAGGTCAGGGAACCGTGGACGAACGGATAGGCGGGCTCGGCGGCCGCCACGAGGTCGCTCCGGCGCCCGCGGACGAGCAGCCATTCGTCGATCCCCTCCGGCACCAGCGGGGGCAGCAGCTGAGGGCCGTCGTCGTCGACCGCCGGCACCCGCAGGGCCGCCAGCCGAAGTCCCGAGCGTCCGGTGTCGGCGTTGCGCACCAAGACCCGCAGGGCGTAGTGGCCGGAGCCCAGCACCAGGGGGGCGTAGACCTTGAAGCCCCGGCGCTCCAAGGCACCGCCCCCCATGCCGGCGGTGAGGCCGACGCTCTGGGAGAAGAAGTCCCGGATGTTGCCCTTGGCGTCCATGGCGTAGACGAAGACCTCCGCCCGGGTTTCGCCGCCGTCACCTTCCGGGCCGAGGAAGCTCGGGCCGTCCACCTCCACCAGAACCGGGACGTAGGCGAGGCCGCCGAGCTCCTGGTCCGGCGTGCGTAGGGGCGCGGCCAGAAGACGGGTCTCGATGTCGCCCCCTTCGCGGCCGTCCAGCAGACGCTGGGCGATGTCGAGCTGGGTTTCGAGACCGCTGGCTTCGGCGTCCGGATCCGGGGCGAAATAGCCCGGACGGTGGACCACCTTCGCTTTCCTCGGTCCGTCCCGGAGCCGCACCTTGAGCTTGCGGTACTTGCCGTTGGGCTTCACCCCCTGGGGCGCGTAGGTGAGGATGTAGGTGACGCTGGTGCGCTCCAGCATCGTCTCCATGGCTTGGCCCAGGTCGTTGAAGTTTTCGTAGAAGTCGCCGCCGGTGCCGTCGGCGATCATGAACAGGCCGTCCTTGCCGCCGCCCCCGCCCCGCGCCGCCTCGCCGCCGGCCCGCAGACCGCCGATGTCCACCGAGTGGACCGTGGCGTCGGAGCGGCGGAATTCCTGCACCATGGCGTCGAGCACGTTGAGGGTGTCGGCGGAGCCGAAGTACTCGGAGCTGTCGACCCGCCAGAGCTCGCGGTCCTGGGCGGCGCGGTTGATCTCCGCCCGGCGGCCGGCGTCGGTGGCGCCGAGGAGCAGCTGGCTATCGAAGCCCTCGGAGAAGTAGACGACGTGCTTGCGGCCGCCGACGCCCCGCAGGGTCTGGGCCAGCTGCGACATGGACCGGGTCATGGTGGCCACCTCGCGGCGCCCCTGGCTGGCCTGGGTGCGGTCGATCATCGACTGCAGGTCGCGGAAGTGGGAGGCGGCGAGGTCGCCGGCCTGGCTCGGCCCGCCGCCGGCGTTGGCCTCGGGGCCGTCGCCGAGGCTCCCCTCCAGCTCGCCGATGTAGAGGCGCAGGGAGTCCGACCGCCGCTCCAGCATCTGGGGCAGGCCGAGGCTGCGGATCGCCACCTGGACCTGGTCCCGATCGGAGGTGAAGCCGAGCAGCAGCTTCGCCCCCTCGGCGAGGCTGAAGGTGGCGACGGAGACCAGGTCCGCCTCGTGGAGGTCATTCGCCACCAGCCGCTCCGCGGCCTCACGGGCCTTGGTGACCGAAGCGGTGGAAGC
Source organism: Acidobacteriota bacterium (assembly GCA_038748685.1). Lineage (GTDB taxonomy): Bacteria > Acidobacteriota > Thermoanaerobaculia > Multivoradales > J023 > JAUIJL01. The sequence goes on from JBCDIS010000001.1 coordinate 102,011, forward strand.
GAAGGAGAGGTCGAAGAGCAGGAGGAAATGGCGCCTCGCCACCACCGGAAGGCGGGCCACGGCGAGGGGGTTGTCCGGCCGCACCTCGAGGGTTTCCAGGTCGACGACCTCGAGTCCCTCGATCTCCTGACGATCTCCAGCGTCGTAGAGCTCGAAGTTGGCGGCGGTGAGACCCCGCAGGGGCTCGCCGTCGAGGGTGACCTCCACCGGGACCTCCACGAGCAGGGTCGTGGTCTCGTCGCGGAAGGTGTCGCTCTGCGCCGCCGAGAGGGAGGAAAAGAGCGCGAGGAAAGACGCCACGAAGGCCCGGCGCAAGCCAAGGCGGGACCCGAACCGAATTCGACCCATCGTCGATCTCCAAGGTTCAGTTGAGGGCGTGCCCGTGGGCGCAGGGCCCGCGGGGCAGAAGTGATGATTCGTGCGAGGGTCTTTGTCTCACGGTTGCCCCGAAAACACCAGCCGGCGGGGCCGGTACGGCACGGGGGGGTGATGAGCGGGGGGCGGCGCGGGGGCGCCCGGCGGCGGTTTGTCCCCCGCCGCTTCGCTTCCTGTATCCTTGTCGGGATCTCAGGTCGACGACCTCTGAGCATCGGAGCGGAGCCCCCGGAGGGAAGCCGCGGAACCTCGTTTGCTCACCACCAAAAAGATCCAGCTGAACGGAGCCTTCGTCATGCAGTTCGAGCACGAAGAACATCGCAGCGCCTACCTACGGGTCGAGGAATATCTCTCGGAGCTTTTCGAGGATGTTTTGAAGGAGGACGGCCATTTCTACGTCCGCTATGGCTCGACGGTCATCGAGATCTCGGTGGAGCCCTACGGTCCCGAAGAGGCGAGCGTCTTCATCATGTCCCACTGCGTCCAGGGGGTCGAGATCGACGACGAGCTGGCCTTCCGGCTCCTGGAGCTGAACCACGCCCTGGCGTTCGGCGCCTTCTCCGCCGTCGGCCAGGACATCTTCTACTCCCATTCCCTCTTCGGCCGCACCCTGGAGCGCTCGAACCTGCTGGGGGCCATCGCCGCGGTGGCGGAGATCGCCGACGAGTGGGACGACCGCATCGTGGTGGAGTACGGCGGGCAAAGGGCCCTCGACCGTATTCGGGACACCGGCGGCCGCCGCCGCAGGCAGGAGTCGGTGAAGGTCTGACCCCGCCGCGGCAGGGGGGTCAGTCGACCCGGCGGGAGGCGAGCTTCATGGCGTCCCGGGCTTCCCGGTCCAGCTCCCGCTCCTTCGCCGTCTGGCGCTTGTCGTAGAGCTTTTTGCCCTGCACGAGGGCAATTTCGACCTTCACGAGGTTGCCCTTGAGGTACATCGACAGCGGCACCACGGTGAAGCCTTTGGACTGGCTCTTCGCCGCCATGCGTTCGATCTCCCGCAGGTGCATGAGCAGCTTGCGGGGACGGACGGAAACGTGGTTCTCCCGGTTGCCGTGGCTGTAGGGGCTGACGTGGACCCCCGAGAGATAGGCCTGGCCGTTGCGGAACTCGACGAACCCCTCTTTCAGCTGAACTTTCCCCGATCGCGCGGCCTTCACTTCGGTGCCCGTGAGCATGATCCCGGCTTCGACCCGGTCGTGGATGTGATATTCATGAAAGGCCCGCCGATTGCTGGCCAGCTGGCGGATATACGGTTTTTCCGACATGTTTGATGATCTCCCTTCCGGCGGACGTCGTCGCGGCGACCGCCGGAGCCGGCCATTGTAGCCGATCGTCGGCCCCGGGGGCCGGCGTGGGTCCAAAGGGTGCTTCCTTGAAGGTTTTCGATCCATTCGCCCGCGCGGTGTTCGTCCTGCTCCTGGCCCTCTCCGGCTTCTGGGGCATCTGGGTCTCCGCCCAGGAAAGCCCCGGCGAAGCGCGGATTTCGGACCTCGAGATTCGCCTCGCGAACCAGCAGCTCTTCGCCAGCTTCCGCCTCGACGGAGCCTTCGACGAGAGCTTCGAGCGCCGCATCGAGAGCGGCCTGCCCACCGACCTGGTGTTCGAGCTTTCCCTCGAGAAGGACCGCCGCACCTGGTTCGATCAGAGCGTCGCCTCCGGTCGGCTCAAGGTCATCGCGATGTACAACGCCGTCACCGGCGAATATCTGATCAATTTTTGGCGGGACGGCGACCTGACCCATAGCCGGGTGGTGCGGGACGCCGACGAGCTGCGGCGGGCGATGACCGAGTTCTCCGATCTGCCGGCTTTCGAGGTCGAGGGGCGGGATCCCGAGGAGCGCCTCCGGCTGCGGGTCCGGGCCGAGCTCGGCACCCGGACGCTCCTGGCGTTCATTCCCCGCACCCTGCACACCTCGTGGGCGGAGAGCCGCCGGTTCCGGCTCGGCGACGCCGACGGCTGACGCCGCGGGCCACGGCGATGGATCTCCGCGAGCAGCTCCTCCGGCACCGCAAGGACTCCCGCTTCATCTTCGGCGGGCTCGCGGGCCTTCTGGTGGCCTGCGGCGTCTTCTACTACATGCTCCAGAGGGGCAAGGGCCTGCCCAGCGAGATGGCGGCCAACAAGGTGCTGCTGTTCGTCCTCTGGTACATCAACATCATCCTGATCCTGACGATCGTCTTCGTCCTGGTTCGCAGCCTGTTCAGACTCATTCTGGAGCGGCACAACCGGATCCTAGGATCCAAATTCAAGACGAAGCTGGTGTTGACGGCCATCGCGCTGTCGCTGATCCCGGTCCTCATCCTCTTCCCCTTCGCCACCCGCCTCCTGCTCGACTCCTTCGACCAGTGGTTCACGCTGCCGGTGGAGGAGGTGATGGGGGAGGCGGAGAGCGTCACCGACTACTTGGAGGACGAGATCCAGCGCAACAACCACCGCGCCGCCGGCAGGGTGCTCGATCGGGTGATCGACTTCGACCTGACCCAGATCGATCAGCTGCCCTCCCTGCAGGCGGAGGTCCAGCGGCTGCGGGACGAGCTCGAGCTGGACTACCTGGCGGTGTACGACGGGACCGAACCGATCCACGGCGCCGCCGACGTGACGGCCTTCCGGCGGGTGCCGGACTTCCGAGGCCTCACCAGCTTGCTGGAGGAGGCGATGGAGGAGGGGCGGGCGCAGAAGATCCCCGAGGAGACCCTCGACGTGGAGGGCCGGCTCCTGCTGTCCGCCTCCGCCGCCCTGCGGGTTGCGGGGACCTTGGAGGGGCCGAGCCGACCGGCGTACACGGTGGTGCTCGCCGGTACGGTTCTGCCGCCGGACATCGCGGAGAGGAGCGACAGTCTCAAGGCGGCCTACCAAAGTTACCTACAGCTGTCGGTGCAGAAGGTCGACCTCAGGGCCGCCTACCTGCTCAATCTGCTGATGGTCACCCTCCTGGTGATCCTCGCCTTCTCGTCCATAGGCCTGCGCCTGGCCCGCCGCATCACGGTGCCGATCCAGGCGCTGGCGGACGGTACCCGGCGCATCGGTCAGGGGGACCTGGACCATCGGGTCACGGTGGCGGTGGACGACGAGCTCGGGGTGCTGGTGGACGGCTTCAACCGGATGACCGGGGAGCTCAAGCGCAGCCGGGAGCTGGTGGAGCGGCAGAACCAGGAGCTGTCCCGCTCCAACAAGCGGCTCGGGGCCGTGCTCCAGAACGTCGCCGCGGGGGTCGTCGCCATCGACTCCGACGGCACCATCCTCACCTGCAACGGCGCCGCCCTGGCGATCCTGGCGCAGCGGGAGACCGACGTGGTGGGCCGCGACACGGCGAGCGCCTGGGACGATCCAGAGCGGGGCAAGCTGGTGACCCTTCTGCAGGAGGACTTCACCTTCGGCGGTCAGATGAAGCGGCAGGTCCAGATGACCATCAACGGGGTCTGGAAGACCCTGGAGGTGAAGGTCACCACCCTGCCGGATCCGGGGGGGCGACCCGGCGGCCGGGTGATGGTGGTGGAGGATCTGACGGAGCTGATCCAGGCCCAGAAAATGGCCACCTGGAACGAAGTGGCCCGCCGCATCGCCCACGAGATCAAGAACCCCCTGACCCCCATCAAGCTGACGGCGGAGCGTCTCCTGCGCAAACATCAGACCCAGGATCCGAAGCTGGGGGAGACCCTGGAGCGGGGGGTCGCGGTGATCGTGCGGGAGGTGGAGAGCCTGAAGTCGATGGTCGACGAATTCTCCCGCTACGCCCGGATGCCCCAGCCCCAGCCCAGGGACATCGACCTGGGGCGGCTCTTCGGCGAGCTGGTTCACCTCCACAAAGGGCTCAAACCCGGGGTGGAGGTCCTTGCCCAGCTGTCCCCCGAGGCGCAGACGGCGCGGTTCGATCCGGAGCAGCTCAAGAGCGTCCTGATCAACCTGATCGACAACGCGATCGAAGCCACCGAGTCCCCCGGAACGGTCACCCTCACGAGCGGCCGCCGGGGTCGCCGAACGCTGATCCACGTCGCGGATACGGGCCGCGGCATCCTGGGGGAGGACAAGGAGAAGGTGTTCCTGCCGTACTTCTCCACCAAGGGTCGCGGCACAGGCCTTGGATTGGCCATCGTCCACCGGATCGTCACCGATCACCAGGCCCAGATCTACGTGACCGACAACGAGCCCCAGGGCGCGGTGTTCACGCTGTCGATCCCCGCGGGCTGAGGCCCGCTGGCCCTGCTCGGTGAATTTGTTGAGGGGCTTTGGCGATAGAATCCGCCTTGGACCGGAAAGGCCCCAGGTCTAGGGATCCGATGGACAAGAAGTGAGAGGTCAGCGGGTCACCTGGGGATCCCGACGCGCGTTCCGTCCACGTCACCCAGTCAGGAGGCCAACATGACCCGAAGCGCTCGCCTTTGCGTGGTCCTCGCCCTCGTTCTCGCCCCGGCCGTCCCCCCACCGGTCTCGGCGGGTGCAGGCACCCCTTGCCCCGTCGAACAGGCCTCCGAGGAGCTGGCCCAGGTCGGCCAGGCGATGTTCTCTTGGCTGGTGGACCAGGTCGGAACCCTCCGCTTTCCGCTTTCGGTGGAGCCCTACTTCACCTGCGACAACGGCGGCGTGTCGGTGGACCTGTACCCGGTCATCACCCATGCCGCCCTGGAGGCTCTGCTGGAACCCGACTACATCGCCGAGGTTCCGGAGCTCGATCCGTGGGGCAACCCCTACGAGTATCGCCTCGACACCGCCGCCGCCGGTGGCCGACTGTTGGCGATCCGCAGCGCCGGTTCCGACGGGGTTTGGGAGGGCACCACCTACGCCGCCGGCGCCACCGCCGTCGACTCGGAGGACCTGGTGTGGGCCGACGGCGTCTACATGCGCTTCGCGCCGCGCCTGGACCCCACTTCGAGGCAGGAGCTGACCTCCGAGCAGCTGCGGGTGATCGGCACCGCCTTCCTGTCTTGGCTCGTGGACCAGGTCAGTGATCCCGGTGCCGCCCCCGTCGCCGGAGGGGCCGCCGTCGTAGGGGCCCCGAGGGGCACCTACGACCTTGGGATCCTGACCGAGCTGACCCACGCCGAGGCCCGGGGGCTGCTGATTCCGTCGCCGAGCTTTTACTACATCCGCTGTCTGCCGGAGCTCGACGGCTGGGGCCGGCCCCTGGAGTTCCGCCTCGCCGACAACATCTTCGGTGCCCAGGTGGTGTCGATCCGCAGCGCCGGCTCCGACGGGGTTCTCGAAGGCACGGTCTACGAACCCGGGTCGTTCCCACCGGACGACGACGCTTCCGACCTGGTGTGGGCCGACGGGTTCTACGTCCGTTGGTTCGACGGCCCTCGCTCGGGGATCTTCGCCGACGATTTCGAGACCGGCGGCACCTGGGGGACCTGGTCCACCTGCTCCGAATGAGGGGCGGTCCTGGGGAAGCCCGGAAGTGGGCTTCCCCAGGGAATCGAGATCAGAACAACAGCTTCACCGACAGGGTGTAGTTCCGACCCGGCAGCGGCGCCACGTTCTTGAGGAACGAAGTGTGGCTGCGGGCCTCCTCGTCGGTCAGGTTGCGGCCCCGCAGCAGCACGTCGACGATCTGATTCGAGAACAGGATCCGGCGGCCGAGGCTGGCGTTCACCATGGTGTAGCCCTCGGTGGGGGTCTCCAGCTCCGCCACGTCGTCCTGGTCGTCGACCTGCATGACCTCCGCCGACGCGCTCCACAATTCGCTGTGGTAGTGCAGACCGCCCCCGAAGCGGCTCGCCGGGATCCGCGGCAGGTTACCGCCGGCGTCGAGGTCGGCGTCCACCCGGTCCGCCATCAGGCCGAGGTGCAGGTGGTGGCCGTCGCGGTCGTAGAGCTCCACCCGGGCGTCCAGCTCGAAGCCGTCGAAGGTGGCGTCGGCCTGGCTGAAGATGATGACCGGGAAGCCCTCCTCCTCCTCACCGGTGAAGGCTTGGAAGATGAAGTCGTCGAAGTCCTGGTGGAAGAACGTGAGCTCGCCGGACACCCGCTCGGACTCGACGCGGAGGGAGAGGTCGACGCCGAGGCCCACCTCTTCGTCGAGGGTCGGATCGCCGATCTCGAAGGTCGAGGTGGCGACGTGGAGGCCGTCGGAGAACAGCTCCTCGGCCGCCGGCAGCTTCACCGACCTCGACACCGACGCGGCGAAGGAGACGACGTCGGTGGCGTCCCAGACGAGGCCCAGGGAGCCGCTGAAGCCGTCGTGGGATCGACTCCGCGCGTTATCCGGGTCGATGTCCTGGCTCTCGAAGCGGGCGCCGAGCTGCCAGACCACGGGTCCGGCGTCGATCTCCTGGAGGGTGAAGAGGGCCCAGCGCTGGGTGGAGGTGGGGGGCAGGAAGGCCTCTTCGCCGACGGCTGCGAGGTCCCGGTCGAAGAACTGCAGTCCGAAGGCCCCGCTGTGGCGCCCCCGCTCGGTCTGCACCAGCTCGACCCGGCCCTCCAGGGACTCGTTGGTGAACAGGGTGCCGACCTCGTCGCCCTCGAGCTCCACGTGCTCGTAGTCGGTGGCGCCGATGCGGACCTTCAGGGCCCGAATGCCGGAGAAGGGGTCGTACAGGAGGCCCCGGAGGTCGAAGCGGCGCTGCTCCATGTCGATGCGCACGATCTCTTCTTCCTCGTGCCCGCCCTCTTCTTCTTCGTGCTCACCCTCTTCTTCGTGCTCTTCTCCGTGCCCTTCCTCCCCGTGGCCGTGGCCGCCGGGGATGCCGTATTCGGTGTCGAAGCCGCTGACGGAGAACCCAATGTGGCCGCGGTCGCCGAAGAAGTAGGTCGCGCCGAAGCGTCCGGCCTGGGTTTCGAGATCGGAGTTGGGGACGGTGCCGAAGGGATTCTCCTCTTCGTGTTCTTCGTCTTCGTGCTCGCCCTCCTCCTCGTGCTCGCCTTCTTCGTCGTGGTCCTCTTCGAGGTTGGCGAATCCGGGGATCTCGTAGTCGTCGGTCTCCCGGGTCAGGACATCCACGTTCCAGGCCCAGTCGCCGGAGCCACCCCGCAGGTTCAAGGAGCCCTGGCGCTCGTCCGCCACGGTGCCGCCGCGCAGCTCCACCTCACCGCGGACGCCGTCGACGGAGCGGACGGTGGGGATGCGCTCGTCGATCACGTTCACCACGCCGCCGATGGCGCTGGAGCCGTAGAGCAGGGTTCCCGGGCCCCGCACCACTTCGATGCGGTCCGCCTGGGCGGGGTCGGCGGTCACGGCGTGGTCGGCGCTGATGCCCGAGACGTCGCCGGTTCCGATGCCCCCCTCCAGCATGCGGACGCGTTCACCGGCCTGGCCGCGGATGACGGGCCGGCTGGCGCCGGGCCCGAAGAAGGTGGAGGTGATGCCGGGCTCGGAGGACAGGGTCTCCCCCAGGCTCGATTCCAGCCGCAGATCCAGGGCCTGCCCGGAGAGGCTGGTGGTGGTGGCCGACAGCTCCAGGGGGTCGCGGGCGGTGGTAGAAGCGGTGACCACGATCTCCTCGGCGTGGCTGCCGGCGGCGATCTCGATTTCGACGCTGGCGGTGGCGCCGGCCTGGACCTCCACCCGTTCGGCGACGGATCCGAGGCTGGGGACCCGAACCTCCACAAGGTACGAGCCGGGGCGCACGTCGTCGAAGCGGAAGCTGCCGTCGGCCCCCACCTCCACCTGGAGGGATAGGTCTGGGATGCGGGCGGTGGCGAGGACGAAGTCGTGGTCGTGGGAGGGGACGACTTTACCCTCGACGCTCCCGCTGGCGTCGGCGACGGCGGTGGAGGATCCCGCTAGGAGCAGGAGAACGAAAACAAGCGGAGCTAAAACCGTGGAGAGCGGCCGGAGCCGCTGGGTATGAGGAAGCATGGTGTCCTAAATCCTTGGTCTCGGCATTGGGGCTATCGGAACGCCCAATGCGGTCGAAGATGGTTCCGGCGAAGGGCCGGGGATGGGGAAAGCTCAGGGGACTGCCCAACTGGCCGAGGATCGGCCGTGGGCGTCGGGAAGGGAATCGCTACGCGAGGGTGGCCTGGGGAGGGCCGCGGAGGGAGAGACTGATACAGGGGGCGGCGTTCCCAGCTGTGGGGTGGACGACGGGGGCAGACGCCTGGGGGCGATGGGCATCGCCGATGACGTCTTGTGTCGTCAGGAGGGGCCGATTCGCCTCGTAGCGACAGCTCAGGCAGTGGTGTCGATGCCCGTCACCGGCGGACTCGAGGCCGTGGCCGCGATGCTCCCCGTGGGGACGGCCGTGGTCGACCGCGCAGGTGTAGCCGTTCGGATCCAGCTGTGCCCCGTGGCCCAGCTGGGCGCCGTGGTCATGGCCCGCCACCCCCGCCACGGTGGCGAAGAGGAGGCAGAGCGTCAGGGCCAAGGTGCCGTAGCGTCGCATACGCACAGGGGGAGCTTATAGGAAGGGACCTGTTGGTGATAGTCCTCTATCAACAGGCTTGCTGCGCGGGGGGTGGGGCGCTCCGCGGTCTTGCGAGCGCCCGCGGGTTCGGGAAATGCCAGCCATGTCGATACTCACTGGGACGGTACGGCGAAGGCCGCCCCGCGGTTCTGCGCGGGGCGTGCTGAGTATCGCGGGCTGCTCAGTAGCCCCAGCGGGGCCAGAGGGCTTCGGTGCCCGTGATCTTGCCGAGGCCTTCGCTGTACATGCGGACGGTCTCCACCAGCCCGGGGGAGATCCAATGGCGCCCGTCGACGTCCTGCTGAAAAAGGTGCTTCCAGGTTTCTCGGGTGCCCAGCTCCACCCGTCGCTGGCGGACCTTTTGGCCCAGCTGTTCCAGCCGATAGCGCAGGGCCAGCAGGCCGGCGGTGGTGAAGTAGGACCCCACCGGCAGACCCCCCAACCAGGCGACGAGGGCGTCTTCGTCGGTGAAGCGGCGGACCTGGGATTCGAGGGCCGGCCCCGGTTCTTTGGCTGCCGAGACCATGGCGTGGGGGCGCAGGTCGACGAAGCCGTTGTTGGCCACCGCCCAGTCCCGCATCGCCCTGTACGACACGCCGTGGTCCGCCGCCGCCCGCTCCAGCTCCCGGGCCAGGTCGTCTTCGCGGCCCACCGCCAGGTCGAGGGGGGCGGCGTAGGGACCGAGGAGGAGGCGATCCTCACCGTCGTCGCGGCGGTAGATCACCGGGATGCCGAGGGAGGTGACCATCGCCCGGTAGCGGACGATCTGATCGGCGAGGCTCTGCAGGAATCGATCCCGCGTCGGCGCCTGGTCGATGGCTTCGTAGCCCAGCAGGCGGCCGGCGTCTTCGGCGGTCTCGACCTGGCACAGGGCCCCCATCTCCAGAGCGAGGTCGTCGACGTCCCGGGCGTCGAGGTCTTCGAAGGCCGGGACCCGGGTGTGCTGCCAGAAGAAGGTCGGAAGATCCGTCACCGCCGCCGCCAGCACGTCCTCCGGGATCGACAGGAACCGTTCCCGGAGCTGGCGTAGCCGCAGGCTCAGCATGAGCAGGCCGAGCTCGTGGAGCCTGGCCTGGTGGGTGGCGCTACCGAGGGCTTGGAACGCCTGGATCGCGAAGGCGCCGTGGTGGCCCCGCACCAGCTGTGGGTAGCTGTCCAGCAGCCGCAGGGCGAAGTAGGAATTCTCGGTTTCGGCGTAGTAGCAGATCCGTTCCTGGAACCAGTCCCGACGGCGCTCCGGACCGAAGAGGGCGTGCCGTACCAGCACCATGGCGAGCTCTTCGGGGATCGCCACCTTCATGACGTTGTACAGGGCGACGCAGTTGGCGACGGAGAACAGGCCGTTCTCGCCGGAGCGGATCGCCGCGTCGACGATCAGATCTCGGCCGGAGCCGAAGGCTAGCCGCTCGGGGGCGTCGCCCCGCGCCACCGGCACGTCGAAGCTGGGATAGAGGCGGATCCGGTCATCGTCGAAGTCCGCCGGGTCGAGGGCCTCGTGGTCCGAATCTTCGAGGAGCTTGCGCAGTCGGCGATCCACCGCCCGATCCTTCGGCAGTGGAACCCGGAAGTCGACGGCGTCGATGCCGATGGCCGCGGCGGTGACCAGGACGTCGAACCCCTGGTCGATGAACAGCTGGGTCAGCTCGTCGGCGAAATACTTCTTGTCGACGAGCTTCTTACCCAGGGCGCTGTGGGCGAAGCCGAGCCGGATCTCCGGGGCGCCGCCGTCGACCCGGTACATACCGCCGACGGCGGTGGTGTGGGCCATCACCACCCGCCGGGCGTAGCGCTGGAGGATCACCGCCAGCCCGCGGACGAAGGTTTGGAGGTAGCGCTTCTTGATCCGCTGGCCGGTGGCGTGGTCGAGGCCCGCCGCCCGCACCAGGGTGTCGATGGACCCGAGGGTGTAGGTCGCGACGCTGGGGAGGGGGATGGCCACGACCACCGCGTGGAGCAGCTCGGTTTCGGCGTCGATGGCCTGGACGAAGCGAAGGAACGGGCACTCCTGCTCGGCGAAGTAGTCGCCGAGGATGGTCTCGACGCAGGCTTCGGGGCCGAGCTCCCGCCGGCGGGCTTCGAGGTGCTCCGACAGATCGGAGGGCACCTGCAGCCGCAGGATGCCGAACCGCAGTTCGATGCGCCCGTCGAGACGGTAGCGGCGCAGGGGCTCGATTTCCTCCAGGGAGGTTTCCCCTTCGAGGGCCAGGCGGAGCCTCGAAACGAACGCCTCGATCTCCCGATCGCCAAGGCCGGTGGCGTGGATCTCGGCCTGGAGATGGTGACTCGAGAGGGCCTTCGACATCAGGATCAGGCGGCACAGCTCCATGACCGCGGCTCCGCCGACGGCCCCGGTTCCGCCGAAGACGGCGAAGCGCACCGGCTGGTGCTCACCTCCCGGAAGGAGGCGATGGGTGAGCAGGTGCTCCAGGGACTCGAACTCGTGGTAGAGCGTTCGCATGGTCTAGGACTCCGAAGCTGAGGCGGGGCGAGGGCATGATAGCTCAACGGTCCGCGGCGAAACCTCGGGGCCGCGGGCTGTCGAAGGGACGCTGTCAAAGGGAGAAGGGACCGTTGGCGTCCGCGGCCGGCAGGTGACGCCTTTGGTGGCGAACCTCCGCGGTGGTCCCATCGTCGAAAAGAGCAAAGAGGCGCAGGCCGTCGGCGGGGGTGCCCGCCGCCGGGTCCTGGGTCCCCCCGTCGGCGGTGGCCGCCACGAACATGCGGAAACCGGCTGTACTTCGCGCCCCTAGAAGGTACCGCATCGCGAAGGGGGACGTCTCCAGGTCGACGTCCGCGGAGCCGGCGAAGCGTTCGCCGTCGAACGCCAGGACCTTGACCGCGGGCCGCCCGTCGGGGTCCGTCGCCCAGCCGAAGATCTCGATGCGATGGCCGAGACCTTCGAAGGAGAGGGCGACGGCTTCCCCCTGCCCCCCGGACACCTCGGCGAGGGGACCCTCGGGTCCGATCAGGCGGCCGTCCAGCAGCCGGTAGCGCGTCGGCGCTTCGAGGGTCACCGGCTCGAGGGTAGGCACCCCTGGGTCGATGGTGGAGGGTCGGAGGGCCGCCAGCTCCAGCTCGGTGAATCCCCCTGCGGCGAACGACTCCGGCATCAGGAAGGCGAAGGTCGTGGGGCCGCCGGGGGTTCCCTGGGCGCGGGCCGTGGCGGCGACCACGCCGTCGACGGCGAGGGCCAGGTCCACCTGGTTGGGCACCGGCGCACCCGGCCCCGCCGGCGCCAGGCGGCCGGTGATCCGAACCGGCAGTAGGTCCGCTTCGGGGCCCCGGGACGCCAGGTCCAGGACCCGGGCGTGTCGGTCCAGGATCGCCCTGAAGCCCGAAGGAGAGCCGGCCCCGAGGATCTCGGGGAGGGGGCGGCCCACCAGCGCCGCCGCGGCGGGGCCGAGCATCGCCGGGTCCCCACCGGTGGCGGCGTGCCAGACCTCGGCGATGCCGGTGGCGGGGGTCAGGTGCTCCGGTTCTCCGCGCCCGGCCGGCGGCGGCCGCCTCAGGGAGCTTCCGTCCATCGGCCAGTCGCCGCTGGCCCCGAGGGCGTCGAAGACCGTCGGCACGATGTCGGTGGTGCGGCGGATGGCGTCGTCCACCTCGGCCGCCCCTTGGCGGGGGTACTTCACCAGCAGGGGAACCCGGGCCACCCCCCGCCAGGTCCGCGGACCCGCCTGGCGCACCGGAGCCCCCGGCTCGAAGTGGATGCCGTGGTCGGCGGTGACCACCACCAGCGCGTCGTCGAAGAGCCCCTCGGACTCCAGGCGATCGAGGAGCTCCCCCAGAAGACGGTCGGCGAAGCCCACCTGGAGCAGGTGCCGGCGGTAGGCGCGGAGCACGGCCTGGGGGTCGGAGCGCCAGCGGCCGTCACGGGTGCCGAGCTCCTCCTGCCGCAGCCCGTCGATGTAGAGCTCGTCGCCGGTGTCGTAGCGCCTGCCGGACGGCAGGTAGTGCCACGGATGGTGGGGGAGGAGGGAGTGGATCACCGCCAGGGGGGGGCGATCCCCCGCCCGAATCGATTCCACGAAGGCGCGGAACGTCCCCCCGCGGTCGCCGCCCCCGTGGCCCTTCGAGCCGGCGTCCCCCCGGGCCCGCCGGCGGAAGGCGTCCCAGCTGGTGGTGACGTTCGGCAGATACCGCGACCAGTCGGCGGGGGCCACCCGATGGAGGTAGAGGAGTCCCATCTCCGCCGGCAGGGACCCCAACCCCCGGGCGTCGCCGGCGGAGGCCGGTCCCTGTTCGGGGTCCGGCCGGAGCTGGGTCAGGGGCTCTTCGGCGACGGTCAGGTGGCTGTCCCGAAGCAGGGTGAAGAGGTTGCGGGGGTAGTCGTACACCGTGGGCAGGAGCGGTTCCTGGGCCTCGACCCCCGAGAGGATCACCGGGATCGAGGACAGGGTGCCGTAGGCGGGGGTGTGGGCGCGGCGATACCAGGTGGCGGTGGACGCCAGGCGGGCGAAACCGGGGAATCGGGCGCCGTCGATGCCGCCCCCGGGGCCCAGCAGGGAGTCCGTCGGCAGCTCGTCGAAGATGACGAGCACCACGGGGGCCGGGCGTTCCAGGTGCGGCGGGGTCGGCGGCTCGAAGGTTCCGGAGAAGAGGAGGGGGCGCATCGAAGGCGCGGCGACGAAGAGCGCCGGTACCGCCAGGGCGAGCACCGCCAGGGCGTCGAGGAACAGCCGCAGCCCCCGGCGGCGGCGGTAGGCGGCGGAAAAGGCTCCCCCCAAGAGCAGGGCAAGTGGGACCGCGATGATCCCCGGCAGGGCCGCCGCCTGTTTGAGCACCAGGGCCGCGATGGCGGCGGCGAACACCCCCAAGAGGAGGGTCTCCAAACGCCGGCGCGGGGCCCCCCCGGCCACTCTGCCCGCCAGGGCGGTGAGGGCGATGGCCGCCAGCGGCGGCCCCAGGCAGGCGAGGGCGAGGAAGTCCCAGGCCCCTCCGCCGCGGACGACGAAGTACTCCGGCGTCGTCGCGGCCTCTTCGAGCAGCGGCTGGGCGACCCCGAGGGCCGACAGGGCCCCCAGGTGGGCCGCCGTCCGGATCGACGGGGGCCCCGGAGCTGCTCCGGCTGCGGTCGTGGCGGTGGTCCCGCTCACGGAGCGATCACCGAAGCTCCGTCCGCCGGTCGGGTGACGAACATCTCGGGCCGGCGCCCGAAGTCCCCCTCGAAGGCGTCCGCGACGCGGCCGCGGACCTCGTCTTGGGCCGATGCCCGCGCCAGGATGGCGACGCAGCCGCCGAAGCCGCCCCCCATCAGGCGGGCGCCCCAGCAGCCGTCCACCGACGTTGCGGCCTCGCATAGGGCGTCCAGCTCCGGTACGCTCACTTCATAGAGGTCCCGGGAGCTGGCGTGGGAGCGGTTCATGGCCTCGCCGAAGGCGGCGAGGTCGCCGCCGCGGAGGGCGTCGGCTGCGGCGCGGACCCTCCCCATCTCTTCGACGGCGTGGCGGGCCCGCTTCAGAAGCTCCGGTTCAAGGAGGTGGCCGTGGAGCTCCAGGTCCCGCGGGGTCACGTCCCGCAGGGCCTTGGCGTCCCGTCCGGTTTCGGCCAAATGGGGACGCAGAAGCTCGACGGCGCGGCGGCACTGGGCGCGGCGGTCGTTGAATCCCGAGGCCACCAGGCGCCGCCGGATTCCCGAGTCCGCCACCACGATCACCGCATCCTCCGGCAAAGGGAGGAGCTCGTGGCGGCAGCTCCGACAGTCGAGGAGCACCAGGTGCCCGCGCCGCCCGTGGAGGCTGGCGAAGGGGTCCATCAGCCCTGATCCGAGGCCGAGGTAGCCGTTCTCCACCCGCTGGCCGAGGCGAGCGCAAGAGAGGAGATCGAGGTCGAGGTCCGCCAGGGTCCGCCAGGCCAGCACGAACGCCATCTCCACCGCCGCCGACGAGCTGACCCCGGCGCCGCGGGGAAGATCGCCGCCGAAGACGACGTCGAGCCCCGGTAGGGAGGGCCGTTCCCGCCGCAGGGCCCAGGCGACGCCGGCGGGGTAGTCGCTCCATCGGAGGTCGCCGACCCCCTGGCGATCGGGAATCGGGGGCGGCAGCGAATCGAGGTCGAGGCGGGTGCCCTCACCGAGGTCGAGGGCCCGCAGGTCTAAGGAGTTGGGGTTGGGGGATGCGGCGAGCCAGACGGCCCGCTCGATGGCCGCCGGCATCACCCAGCCGTCGCTGTAGTCGACGTGGGCCCCCAAGAGGGCGACGCGGCCGGGGGCCCGAACCACGATCTCCGGCGGGCGGTGAAAGTGGGTGCGGAACGCCTCGACGGCGGCGGCGGCGCCGTCGATGGGTCCCCCATGGGCAGGGCCCACAGGGATGGGATCTTCGCGGGCGGGGTCTTTGCGCCCTGGGGAACCCCGGCCGCGGGTCGTCCGGGTCCGTTGCATGGCCCAAGGATATCCGGCTGCGGCTCAGCAGTCGGCGACGGAGGGCTGCGGGGGACTCGGCACGGAAAGGCGGGAGGATTCGAGCTGCTGGGCCCGCTGGTTCTTACCCTCCACGTAGGCACGCACCGAGTCGGCGAAGATCTCCGACACCTCCCGCGCGAGGGGGACGGCGTCGGGTTTGGGCTCCACCACCCCGCGGTCCTCGTCGAGGGTGGCCAGCAGGTCCTTGCGGACCTCGATCCCCAAACAGCTGGGCCGCCGCGGCGAGTAGCGGTAGGTCTCCACCAGCTCTTGGCGGTTCGCCTCTAGGAAGTCGGAGACCTGCTGGTAGGCGAGGCGGGCGTCGGCGAAGAGCTTCTCCTGGCCCCGGGGTGCCGAGCGGTACTGGTGGAGGAAGCCGCGGAGGCGTTCGCAGTCCGCTTCCCGGTGGGTGACGTCCAGCAGCATCTGCCAGAGGCGCTGCATTTCGGGCCGCTCCGCCGCGTCCGGATGCTGCGCCAGGAAGGACTGGCGTAGATGCCGGTAGAAGAACCAGACCTGGGCGCGGATCTCCACCGAGCCCTCGGGCATGACGTAGGGGTAGTTGAGGGCGGTGTGATGCCCCGCCTTCTCGAGGTCGAGGAGGATCTGGTAGGTGAGGGCGCGGTCCGCCGTGGCCTCGCACAGGATCGGGGGGAACAGCGGGTCGAAGGTGTAGCGCGGGATCGTGGAGTGGTTCTGGTACTCCAGGGAGCGGGAGATCAGGCTGATACCGGGCCGCTCCGTTCCCGTCGCGTTGAGGGAATCGTAGGTGTGGACCGCCAGGGTGATGCGCTTGGTGGAGAAGTGCCGGGTGATGGCCTGGGAGATCCCGTCGTAGTAGTGGGCCAGGAGCTCGTGGATGGCTTCCGGCGACAGGAGGTGCTCCACCGGCGGGTAGAGGGCGTGCCGTGTGAGGTACGCCTCGCCGACGGCGGAGGTGCCGGGGAAGCGGCCGAAGTCGAGCACCACGCGGGCCAGGTCGACCCGCAGGTAGCCGGACAGGCCGAGGGCCCGGACCATCTCCTCGGCCACCAGGTTGGCGCCCCAATCCCGCTCGTGGACGTAGGTGTGACGGACATCGGGGCGCGACACCACGTCCTCGGAGCGGTCGCCCCATAGATTGCGCGGAACCTTGTCCCCGTCGTGGATGGTGAAGACGAGGATGTCGCGGTCCAGCGGCGACACTTCGGAGTCCGGTCTGAGGCGGACGAACTCGACGGGGTCGAGGTGGTCGACGATTTCGGGTTTGGGCGTCAAGGGAGAGCGTCCTCAGCGTCGGCGATCGGCGGGCGGGCGCCGACCAGAGCAAGAAAAAACCGGGTCTGGGGCTAGAAGAAGCCGCGCCGGATCCCGGGGGAGCCCTCATTGTACGCCTTTGGGTAATCGGCGAAAAGTCCGTCGCCCGATCCGGTACCCGGCTCCTGTGGAAAAGGGCCACGGTATTGCCGCGGCTGCGTGGGTAAAGGCTAGGCCGGTGAGCCAGAGAATCCGTCCCTAGAGGCAATTCGTACTGGGATGGGGGCCCGAATGACGGCCCCTGGCCCCGTCCCTTTGCCGCCGCCCGCTATTCGATCTCCAAAGAAATCTCTGGCCAAGCGCGGCAGGAGGGATATACAGAGACCCCATTTCGTCTATACTCGGAATGTCCAACTTCAGCGACCAGAGGAAACGACAGCTGTGTTCGGGGAAGGGAGGGGGTGCTGGACGGTCCCCCGGCTTCCTGTGCGTTTCCGTATCCTCGAACCAAGGACAATGAGGGAACTATGAAGATCCAAGACCCGGCCCAGGAGCTTCTGAACAGCGCGGCAGTCGAGACTATGGACCGCATTCGTGTCGACCAAGACCAGGTACCGGCCCGCTTGAAGCCGATGCTGTCGTACATCGAAAGTCACCTTTTCGACCCAGAGCTAACCGTCAATCGACTAAAAAAAGCTTGCGGAATCCGTGACAACTCGGTGGCCATCCATTTCCATGCTGCAGTTGGAAAGCCACCCCACGCCTATATCTCCCAGTGCCGACTGGAGACGGCGGCTCGGCTGCTCCGGGACTCCGACCTTCCGGTGTGGAAGATCAGCGACCTGCTGGGTTTCTCCAGCATCCAGGTCTTCAGCAGGGCGTTCCACCGCTGGTCCGGCCAGCGTCCCACCACCTTCCGGCGCGACGCCCGTCGTGCCCACGGCCAGCGCCCCCTGCCGGCCCGCGGAAACGGTGAGGGTCGCACCAACGGCGAGTACTGGAACCGAGCGCTGAACGGCGATCTGCCGGACGACGAGGCCGCCAGCCTGATCCAGCTTTTGCTCCAGATCTACCCGCCGGGGCGCCGGTCGATGGCAACCCTCAGCTCCGCTGCCTCTTAGGGGCCTTGTCCACGGCGTACCGACGCGGACGGGCGAGGTCTCGCGTTAGGGGTTGCCGGGGCGGCTTCGGTTCGGTCCTTCACTTTCTCTTCATACTTTCTTAGATCGGGCGCAACAGGCGCGTGGTGAGCTTCCGGGGATCGCTGTTCCGCGATCTACGAACGACTTCCCTCGCCCATGAAACGCCGAAACTCCGTCTGGCTGCTGGCCTGCCTTGGCGCCCTGGCCTGCACCGGCCCCGCCGCCGAGTCGAGCGACCCCGTGGCCGCCGGCGATGCCGTGGCCCCGGTGACCGCGGAAGCCCCGGGGCCCGCTGCGGGGTCGAGCCTGGACCCGTCCCCCTACGCCGACCTGGAGGGAAGCGTCGTGGTGGACGGTTCGAGCACGGTGTTCCCCATCACGGAGAAGGTGGCGGCGCTGTTCGAATCCCTGGCCCCAACCGCCTCCGTGAGCGTCGGGGTCAGCGGCACCGGCGGCGGCTTCGAGAAGTTCTGCCAGGGTCAGATCGACATCACCGGGGCCTCCAGGCCGATCAAAACAGCCGAAGCCGAACGCTGCGAGGCGACGGGCATCCGTCCGGTGGAGCTGCCCCTCGCCTTCGACGGCCTCTCGGTGGTGGTCCACGGCGACAACGGGTGGTGTTCTTGTCTCACGGTGGACGAGCTGGCCCGGATCTGGCACCCCGACGCCGAGGACCGCCTCCTCCGCTGGCGCCAGCTGCGCCCGGAGTGGCCCGACGAGCCCATCCGTCTCTATGGGCCCGGCCGAGACTCGGGGACCTTCGACTACTTCACCCGGGCCATCCTGGGCACCGAGGGGGAGAGCCGGAACGACTTCGTCGGTAGCGAGGACGATTATCTCCTGGCCCAGGACATCTCCAAGGACCCCGGGGCCCTCGGCTTCTTCGGCCATGCCTACTACCACGAGCACCGAGACCGTCTGAACCTGGTGGCCATCGACGGCGGGGCCGGCTGCGTGGTTCCGGACGTGGAGGCCATCGGCGCCGGCCGTTATCGACCGCTGTCGAGGCCGGTCTTCCTCTACGTCGCCGCCGCCGCCCTGGACCGCCCGGCGGTGTCCCGCTTCGTCGACCTCTACCTCTCCCAGGCCCGCTACTTGGCGCCGGAGATGCGCTATGTGCCGCTGCCGGAGGGGGCCTACGAGCTCGCCCGTCAGCGGCTGACCCGGCGCCTCATAGGCTCCGTCTTCGACGGTGGATCCCAGGTGGGCGTCTCGATCGAACGTCTGCTGGAGCTCGAACGCCGCGGCACGGCGCCGGCGTCCGCCCCCGGTGGGGACGGGGGGGCTCGATGAACAGCGAGACTCCGAACGGGGTCCCCGGCGGTGACGGCCTCCGGGGCCTGTCGATACGCCAAAAGCTCCTCGGGGCTTTCGGCGTGGATCTGACGCTGATGGCCCTGCTCGGCGCCTTTGCGCTGATGCAGATGGGGGCGATGAACGAGACGGCCTCCCGGGTCGGCACCCAGACCATCCCGTCGATGCGCAACATCGATCAGATCCGCGACCTGATCTGGGAGTATCGGTCTCTTCAGCTCGCCCACCTGGTTCAGGGCAACGCCGCGGACCATGCACGCCTGGAACGATCCATGGCGACCGTGGAAGCGCGGATGGCGGACAGCTTCGCGCGTCAGAGGGCCTACCTCGGAACGGATGCGGACCGCGAAACCTTCAGCGACGTCCACCGAGCCTGGGTGATCTACACCGACCACAACCACAGTCGATTTCTGCCCGCCAGCCGGTCCACCAACACCGGGAGCGTCCAGCCCGCCTCCAGCCGTCTCAATCCCCTCTACGAGCGCCTCGAAGGTGCGGTGGAGCGGCTGACCCGGATGAACGAGCAGCAGGCCCAGGACGCGATGGCGGCGGTACAGGCGACCTACCGCACGTCGCGGCGGTTCATCTTCGTCGACACCCTGGTTTCGCTGGTGCTGTCGGCGGTGGTGGGCCTGGGGCTGGCGGCGACCCTGTCCCGGCGGCTCGGCCGTCTGACCAGCGCCACCCGCGCGGTGGCCGCCGGTGACCTGGAGCGGCGGGTGGACCTAGCCGGGGGGGACGAGGTGGCCCTCCTGGCCTCGGACTTCGACCGCATGGTGGAGAGCCTGCGGGACCAACATGCCACGTTGCAACTGCGCAACGAAGAGCTGCGCCAGAGCTTGGAACAGCAGCAGCGGCTCACCCGCGACCTGGTCCTCCGGAAGGAGTCGGAGGAGGCCGCCGACCGGGCCCGTGCCCGGGCCGAGGCGTCGAACTCTGCGAAAAGTCTCTTCCTGGCCACCATGAGCCACGAGCTGCGGACCCCGTTGAACGCCATCCTGGGCTACGCCCAACTGCTCAAGCTGGAGACGGACCAGCGGGGGGAGGGGCGCATGGGTGCGGACCTGGGGCGGATCCAGGCCGCCGGCAAGCATCTCCGGGCGCTGATCGACAACCTCTTGGATTTCTCGAAGATCGAGCAGGGGAAGATGGAGCTGGAGGTGCTTCGGGTGGAGGTGGCGGCCCTGGCGGAGGAGGTCGTGGAGATCGTTCGGCCCCTCGCCATTGAGCGCCGCAACCAGCTTCGCCTCCGGCTGGAGGGGAACGCCGATCTCGGAACCCTGCACAGCGACGCCGGAAAGGTGCGGCAGGTGCTCTTCAACCTGTTGAGCAACGCCGTCAAGTTCACCGAAGGGGGGGAAATCACCCTCACGGTCGCGAGGCGAACCGACGCCGGCGGCGATCGGCTGACCTTCCGCGTGGCGGATACCGGCATCGGCATCGAATCCCGCCATTTGGAGCGGATCTTCGAGCCTTTCCGCCAGGCGGACAGCTCCATCCACCGCCGCTTCGGCGGCACCGGCCTGGGCCTGGTGGTGAGTCGGCAGCTGGCGGAGATGCTGGGGGGCGGTATCGAGGTCGACAGCGAGCCGGGGGTGGGTTCGGAGTTCACCGTCGACCTGCCGGCGGTGATCCCAGGTCTCGAGGCTCCCCGCCCCCGGAGTCCGCACGTCCCCGGTCCCCGACCGATGTCGACGAGAACCATGTCTCACGTACGATCCTGAGGAACCCCTGTCATGTCGAAGATTCTCGTGGTGGACGACAACCGAGACAACCGAAACATCCTGATGCGCCTGCTGGAGCACGGCGGTCATCGGGCGAAGGCAGTGGCCAACGGCTTCGAGGCCTTGGAGGCGGCCGAAGACTGTCGCCCCGACCTCGTGCTCATGGACCTGGCGATGCCCGAAATGGACGGCTGGACCGCCACCGCGGCCTTCAAGGCCCGGACGGAGCTTTCGGAGATCCCCATCGTCGTGGTCACGGGGCACGTCACCGCCGACGAGATCGACCGGGCCCAGGAGGTGGGTTGCCACGACGTGGTCTCAAAGCCCATCGACTACTACGTCTTGATGGACAAGATCGACCTCCACCTGGGGCGGCGCTCGCCGCAGCCGGGGGGAGGCCTTGGGGCCTATGCGTCCGCCGGTCCGTGAAGGACGGGCCCTCGGCGGCCCGATTTCCGGCGTCGGCTTCGCCTCAGTCGCCGACGTCGGCGGCCTCAGCCGGGGGGCGGAGCTCGAGCTGCAGCAGCAGGGTGCGCTGCTTCTCGTTGAAATTGTCGTCCGACAGCAGGTAGACAAACACCCCGCCCCCGTCCCTGGGCTCGACGGCGATGGCTTCGAAATTGTCCACGGGGGCCGGCGGCGCCAGCCGCATCAGCTCCCGGTCGCGAATCCGGGTGTCGGCGACGAGGTCCGATGCGGCCAGCTCGGCGAGGCGGATCCGCACGCCGGTGAAGGGGTCGTAGGACCGCTGCAGCAGGAGCACCCCGCCTTCCGGCAGCGGATCGGAGCCGGTGGGGAGGAATCCCTCCGTGGGGATCAGCGCCAGCTCGGTCCAGTCGCCGGTCTCCGGGTCTCCGACCCAGCCCGCCAGGTCCCCCTGGGCGCGTCGATATCCCTCGGCGAACACCAGGAGGCGGCCGTCCGCCAGGCGGCTGATCGCCTCCATGCCGAGGTTGTCGTCGCACTGCTCGGCTCCCGGCGGGTGGGGGAGCGGCACGGGTCGGGGGTCCTCCAACGCGCCCATGGGGTCGCCGGAGGAGCGGTAGAGATGGAGGCGATGCTCCCCCTCGAAGCTCACCGCGAGGCCGCCGGGCCAGCGGATCACCTCCTCGGAATCCCGCCGCGACTCCGCCAGGGGGCTCGAGCCGTCGAGGTCCCGGAGCAAACCGAGGCGGCCGGGTCCGATGCCCACGAGCGTGCGGTCGTCGTCGAATTGGAGCTCGGCTCGCCAATAACGCCCGCGGTCCGACAGGGCGAGCATCCGGGTGCCGTCGACGAGGAGTCCCGAGAAGCCCCCGAAGGTGTCGAGATCGGCCTCCACGTGGAGGGCCGAACGCAGCCTGAGGGAGGGGTCGAACCCCATACCCTCACCGTCCGCCGGGGGCTCCAGCCGGTGGGTGACGACCTCGATGGGGACCCCGTAGGTGGGCACCGGTTTTGGGGGCTGCGGAGCCGGCCCGTGGAAGTGGGCCGCCACCGCCAGCAGAACAATGACGAGAAATCCCACCAGTCCGGCAATCCAAATCGGCCGTCGGCTGGGGGCGTCTCGGTGGGAGTTCTGGGGTTGCATGGAAACGGGGTGAGGGGGAGCGGGGGAGGGGCCGTCGGACGATGGTCGCGGGCGGCGGGCAGGGTAGCATAGATGATGAAGCCGTCGATTCGCCAACCCCTCCTACCGCAGCCGGGAGCTCCCGCCGTGACACCACTCCCTTCGCCATCGCCCCGCCGACCGCGCCTTGGTTACGCTGCGAGCGGCGGCGCCGTGATCGCCGGGTCGGGGCTCCTCGGTGGGGCGCCCCTCGGCGCGGTGCCGACCCAGGAAACGGCGGCCCAGGACACGGCGGCACAGGACACGGCGGCCCAGGAAACGGGGACGGGGACGACGGTTCGCGTGGCTGTGTTCAACGTCTGGGAACTGTCCCTCACCAAGCTCGACGAGGTCGACTCCGAGGGCCGCGGCGCCCATCCGCAGCTGCTGGCGGCGGCGGAGATCCTCCAGCGGGTTCGGCCGGACATCGTCCTCATCAACGAAATCGACTACGACCCCGAGCGCGACGCGGTCCGGCGCTTCCAGGATCGCTACCTCGCCGTGCCCCAGGGGGGCCAAGATCCGATCCGCTACCCCCACGTGGTCTACGAGCCGGTCAACACCGGCGTGCCTTCGGGGCTCGACCTGTCGGGGGACGGGGATGCGGACGACCCGGAGGACGCCTGGGGTTTCGGTCGCTACCCCGGCCAGTACGGAATGGCTGTGCTGAGCCGTTTCGAGACCGACTCCGAAGCATTGCGCACCTTCCAGATGCTGCGCTGGAGCAGCCTGCCGGGGCACCTGATGCCGGACGGCCGCGAGGGTCGACCCGCCTGGTACGGACCGGAGGCGGCGGACCGTCTGAGACTGTCCAGCAAGAGCCACTGGGACGTGTCGGTGAGGATCGGCGGCCGGATTCTCCACATCCTGGCGGCCCACCCCACCCCGCCGGTGTTCGACGGTGACGAAGATCGAAACGGTCGGCGCAACTTCGACGAGATCCGCCTCTGGGGGGACTACCTCACCGGGGGCGACGCCGCGTCCTGGATCGTCGACGACCGTGGGCGCCGCGGCGGGCTATCGAGTGGGGCGCCCTTCGTCATCCTCGGGGACTACAATGCCGATCCGGTCCGCGACTCCGGGCCCTACGGCCAGCCGGCCATCGACCAGCTCTTGAAACATCCACGGGTTCGCGACCCGAAGCCCAAGGGCGACGGGGACCAGGGGGAAGACCGACCCTACGCCGGTGATTCCCGTACCCGCACCTCCGCCTATGGACGCATCGACTATGCCCTACCCAGCCGAAACCTCGACGTCGTGGGCTCGGGGGTGTTCCTGCCGCCGGCGGAGAGTCCCCTGCGTCCGCTGGTGGCGGGGGACGGCCGGGCGAGCGACCACCAGCTGGTCTGGGTAGATCTGCGTTGGGAGACCCCCCGATGACCCCTCCGATGACCCCTCCTAAGACCTTCTCCGAAACCACGACGTCCTCCCGACGCCGCGGCGGATCGTTCCCCCCGTCCCGCTTCCTCCGCGCCCTCGGGCTGGCGACCGTCCTCCTGGCGACCACCGCCTTGGCGACGGGTTGTGGAGGCGGAGGGGCCGGAACGGGCGCCGCCCCCGCCGGGGCCTCCAGCGCCGCGGGCGCGGCGTCCGTCACGCCGCCGGAGCTGAGGCTGACCCTGCTGATGGGCCATCTCCAGACCTATACTGACAAGGTGGGCCACGCCGTCCGCGGCCAGAACGCTCCGCTGGCGACCTTCTACCTCGATCGGGTCGACATGGCCCTCGGCGCCGTGGCGGAGATCGAGACCTGGGACGGCATGGCCGTCGGGATGCTGGCGGAGGGCATGATGAGGAACAGCCTTTCGCAGCTGCGGGGCCACGTGGACCGGAGCAGCTGGGAAGACGCCGACGCCACCTACAGGGCGGTGACCCTGGCCTGCACCGGCTGCCACGTCGCCACCCGCCGCGAATACATCGCCATCGTACCGGTGGAGGGGCCGAGCCCCTGGGGCCAATCCTTCGCCGTTCCCTGATCCGAAATCCTGGATCCGTCCGAACCCTGGATCCGTCCGAGCTTTCCGATTCCATCCCCAGACCCCGATCGTTCCGACTCCAGACACCTCCAATCCCTTCGGGGCCCAGCCTTCTTCGAGGATCCCATGTCCGCGAACCACAATAGCGACAAGCCTTCCGAGATCCCCACCATCGACCTCCCCTCGGCCGCGACCCCCGGGGCCGCGACCTCCAGGGCCGCGACCTCCGGGGCCGAGCCCGCGACACTCCCCGTCGACCGGCGCCGTTTCCTGAAATACGTCGGCGCCGGGGCCGCGGCGCTCTTCAGCTCCACCTCCATCGGGACCCTTCTCCAGGGCTGCGCCGCGTCCGGGGGCTCGGGCTGGGTCGGCGCCAAGGGCGTGCCCGTCTGGACGTCGCCCCCCTACCCCGTGCCCCTCCCCGGCGATCCGGCCTCGGCAAAGGGCGACGCCGAACGGCTCGCCAGCTATCGAGTGGAGGACGACGTGGTCCTGCCGGCGGGCTTCCGCTACGACGTGTTGGCCCAGTGGGGGGACGTGTTCGGGGCCCCCGGCCACGAGATCCACTTCGGCTACAACAACGACTACACGGGCCTCGTCCCCATCCCCGGCAGCGAGGGCGAGTACTGGCTGATGGTCAACCACGAGTACGTCTGCGCCCGTCCGTGGCTGGAGGCCCACGAAGAGGTCTTCGGCGGCCCGCCGCCGAATCTGAGTCTCACCCCGGACCCCCGGGAGGTTCCGATCCACCGTCGGGGCATCTTCACCTTCGACGGCTTCGCCTTCGACAGCCACCCACTGCTCTCCGGTAACGCCGTGGACCTGGCCAACGCCGACGCCGTCGCCCAGCTCCCCGAAACCGTGCGGGGGAGCATGCGCACCTTGGCGGAGCGCATGTTGGGGGACGTGGGGATTTCCGTCCTGCGGGTTCGACGGACCGCCGCCGGCGGCTTCGAGGTGGTGCAGGGCGCCGTCGACCACCGCCGGGTGACCGCCTACGGCCGCGAGAACGTCGCGGGGGCACCGGAGGAGCATTCCCGCTTCACCGGTCCGGCGGCCTACCTCTTCGACACTCCCCCCCGCGGGACGATGTCCAACTGCTCCGGCGGCACCACCCCCTGGGGGACCTTCCTCACCTGCGAAGAGAACTTCCACAACGAAGCGGTGGAGGCCGTCGACCCGTCGGGCCGACCGATCGAGGGATGGGCCTACTACTACGGTGGCCGCGGCGATCGGATCAACGGCGTCTACGTCTTCGACGAGTTGCTGCCTTCGTCGGTGGTGGGGGGCGGGCTGACCCTAGAAAACCCACTCGACGGTCGCGAGTTCGGCTGGGTGACGGAGATCGATCCGGCCACCGGTCACCTGTCGAAGCACACCGGCCTGGGCCGCTTCCGCCACGAGAACGTCACCCTACGCTGCGAGGCAGGCAAACGCCTGGCGGCCTACATGGGGGACGATCGCCGCGGCGGCCACGTCTGGAAGTTCGTCAGCGACGCCGTGGTGGAGGACCCCACCGACAAGGCCAACAGCCGGCTGT
The DNA here is from genome assembly GCA_038748685.1 of Acidobacteriota bacterium. Classification (GTDB taxonomy): domain Bacteria; phylum Acidobacteriota; class Thermoanaerobaculia; order Multivoradales; family J023; genus JAUIJL01. Next base: position 127,651 of record JBCDIS010000001.1, read on the forward strand.
TGGAGCAGGGGACCCTCTACGTCGCCCGGTTCCGGGAGGACTTCACCGGCGAGTGGATTCCCCTCGCCGCGTCCACCCCGTTGAGGGCTCCGGAGCCGGACGAGTGCTTCTCCCAGCACGTGAAAGTGCCGTCACGCTTCGTCGGCGGCCCGGTGGCGGTGGGGGACACGGATCGGGATTACCCCGAGATCGAGCTCGAACAGTGGCAGGACATCATCGAGAGCTTCACCGGCAAGCCGTTCGCCGAGAGCACCCTCGCGGACTTGGTGCGCCCCGAAGCCGCCGAAGGGGCCGACCCCGCATCACGGGCCGACGGCATCCTCGCCATGGACGCCTTCCTCATGGCCAACGCCTGCGGCGGCACGCCCCTGGCCCGCCCCGAGGATCTCGAAGTCCACCCCCTGGACGGTTCGGTCTACATCGCCTTCACCGACGCCACCCTATCCAGCGACGGCTCCCCCGATCGGCGAATCTTCCCCGACTCCTCCCTCGAAACCTCCCGGCAGTACGGGGCGATCTACCGCATCATGGAGGGCGGAGTCGAGACCGCCGAGTCGGACCCCGCCGCCACCGATTTCACCTGGGGCAAGTTCGTCAGCTCCGGCGAGGTGGCGGACAACGGTGGGGGCTTCGCCTGCGCCGACAACATGGTCTTCGACCCCCAGGCCAACCTCTGGATGGTCACCGACATCACCACCACGGTCCACAATTTCCCCACCTCGCGGGTGATGGTGGACGGCACCAACCCCGGCGGGCGCAACTTCCCGGGGGTCTTCGGTAACAACGCCATGTTCATGATCCCCACCCGCGGCCCCAACGTCGGGGTGCCCCACCTCTTCGCCATGGCGCCGATGGAGGCAGAATTCTGCGGCCCGACCTTCACCGACGACGGCGAGACCCTGATCCTCGCGGTGCAGCACCCCGGGGAAGGGTCCGGAACCCGCCGCTCGGACCATCCGGAGGAGGTTCAGACCCACGTCGTCCACGATCGGGACGATCAGCCGTTCGACCAGGAGCGTACCGTGCCGGTGGGAAGCAACTTCCCCCACGGCGAGCTGGACCGGGCGCCCCGCCCCTGCGTGGTGTGCATCACCCGGGAAGCTTAGGCACTGGCCGAGAGATCAGCACGAAGCGTCGATTGAGGACGAAATGAGACTCTAGTATCATCTCGGGCTCCGCGGGGGCCCGATGCCAGATTCGAACGCCGTCATCGACATCGAAGGGTTGACCTTCTCCTACCCGGGCCGCGCCGCGCCGGCCCTGGAGAACGCGGATCTCCGCCTGGAGGGGAGAGACTTCCTCGGCCTGGTGGGTCCCAACGGCGGTGGCAAGACCACCCTGCTGAAGGTGCTGCTAGGCCTGGTCCAGCACCAACGGGGGCGGGTGCGGGTCCTGGGCCACGCGCCGACCCGGGTGCGTCACCGCGTCGGCTACGTGCCGCAGCATGCGGCGGTGGATCCGAAGGTGCCGGCCAATGCCCTCGATGTTGTGCTCATGGGGCGCCTGCACCGATCGTCGTGGGGCCCCGTGTTTAGCCGCGGCGACCGTACGGCGGCGATGGCCGCCCTCGAGCGGACCGGCACCGCCGAGCTGGCCCGGTCCCCCATCTCGGAGATGTCGGGTGGTCAGCGGCAGCGGGTGCTGATCGCCCGGGCCCTGGCGGCGGATCCGGAGCTGCTGCTGCTCGACGAACCGACCACCGGCATCGACGTTCACCGCGAGAAGGAGCTGCTGTCGGTACTGCTGGACCTCAACCGGCGGCTGCCGATCGTCATGGTCAGCCACGATCTGGCCCTGGTGTCGGAGCATCTGAAGTCCTGCGCTTTCGTCGATCGGCGGGTGTCGACCCTGGCGGCTAGCGAGGTCTCCCTGGCCGGGATCGAGCGCCTCTACCATCGTCGGAACGGGTCCTTCGCCGACTTTGAGGGGCCTTGAGGTGGAGTTTTTCCACGACATGGCGGGCAACCCTTTTCTAGCCCGGGGGCTGTGGGCGGGGCTGCTGGCGAGCGTCGCCTGCGGCGTGGTCGGTCCCTATGTGGTCACCCGTCGGCTGGTGTTCTTGGCGGGAGCTATCGCCCACATCGCCGTCGGCGGCATCGGCGCTGCGATTTTCCTGCGGCATCGCTTCCCCGAAGCCCTCGGTGCCCTGGAGCCGATCCACGGCGCCGCCCTGTCGGCGGTGGCGGCGGCGGTGGTGCTGGCGTGGGTGGCGGAGAAGGCTGGGGACGGCCTCGACACGCTGATCGGCGCCCTGTGGTCGGTGGGGATGGCGGTGGGGATCCTGCTCATCAAGCTCACCCCGGGCTATCACACCGAGCTGATGAGCTACCTGTTCGGCAACCTGGCGTTCGTCGGCCCCGAGGGCATCACCCGCATGCTGCTGCTGGACGGGGTGATCGTGGTGACCGTCCTGGTCTTCCACCGGAGGTTCCTCGCCCTCTGCCTCGACGCGGAGCAGGCTCGGCTCCAGGGGATCGGAGTGCTCCGCACCCAGATGGTGCTCCTGGTGTTGGTGGCGTTGACGGTGATCGTGCTCACCCAGGTCGTCGGCCTGATCCTGGTCATCGCCCTGCTCAGCCTGCCGGCGGCCACGTCTGGGCACCTGGTACGGCGTCTGCCGGCGATGATCGTGCTGTCCATCGGACTCTGCGCGCTGCTCACCACCGTCCCGCGGATCCTCGTCTACGGCGGACGCACGAGCCCCGAGCCCGCCATCGTCCTCGCCGCCGGGGCGGTCTATCTGGCGGTGGCGGCAATACGCCGCCGCCGACACCCCGTCGGTTGATCCCCGGACCGTTTCGCGGGCCTCGATCAGGGTACCTTGCAGTTGCGGCAAAGCCCGTAGAGGATGATCTCGTGGGACTCCAGCTGGAATCCCGGGGGGCAGAGGTCCTGCAGGTCGCCGGGGCACCCATCGATGTCGTAGACGCGGTCGCAGCACCGGCAGTGGAAGTGGTGGTGATGGCCGCGGTCCGCCAGCTCGTAGCGGTCGGGGGTACCGGGAAGCTCCACCGGTCGTAGCCAGCCGCTGGCCACCAGGGTCTTGAGGTTGCGGTAGACGGTGGCGATACCCAGGTTCGGGGATCGGTACTGGGCTTGGTGGAGGACTTCCTGCGGGGAGAGGGGGCGCTCGGCGCGGATGAAGGCGTCGCGGATAGCGTCCCGCTGGCGGGTCTGTCGTTGCATGGTCATGCGGAGCGGAGCTTGACGAAGATCCGTTCCCGGGTGTCGGGATCGTCCATGAGACGGTGCTGGCGGTCGTACTTCGGGGTCAGGTCCCGTTCGGCCCAGTCGTGGCCTAGAACCCTGTAGCGATCGTAGAGCGCCGTGTCCCGGAGATGGTAGTTCGTGTGGTAGACGGTCAGGAGACCGTTCTCCCGGAGCACTCCGTCGAGGAGGCGGACCTGCTCTTCAAATTTTGGTAGGGGGTAGACATCGGCGCTCGACGGTGCCGGCTCCATGTGGTGGGCGACCCGGAGCAGCACCGCCATGGCGAAGATACCGTGGAACGGGCCGAGGCGCGCCAGGCTCTCGGAGCTCGAAAGGTGGAAGTGGATCCGCTCGTCACGGTTGGCCCTGCGGGCCTTGTCCAGATTCCACTCGCTGATGTCCACCCCGACGATCTCGGCTTGGGGAAAGTAGCGCCTCAAGGAGAAGGCCTCTTCCCCCGTCGAGCAGCCGAAGGACAGCAGCCGGAGGTCTGGGGAGTCCGCCAAACCGAGACCTTCGAAATGGCCCCGGGCGACTCCGAAGAGCTCCGGATACCGGTCCATCTTGGTGTAGTTGCAGGTGAGGTGCAGATCACCGGGCCGGCGGAGCCGATTCAGGATGGTGGTTCGGTAGAAGCCGTCGGTGGCGAATTGCCACACGTAGAGGGGGCTTCGAAGCAGGAGGGTGGAACCCTTGAGAAGGGGATTCTTCGAGTAGCGGTTCCGCTGGATCTGGCGCCGCAGTCGCGCCCGCCAGCCCGTGCTGTCCGTGGTAGCCGTCAACTCGAGTCTCCGTGCAAGTCTGGGCGAGGTCTTGGGGGAAGCCAGGCGGATTGTACCCTACCGGCGCCGGGGCCGGTGTTCCGCGGAGAGGACGGACCGTCTCCAAGGCGGGTCACCCAGGGGCTCGACGGATCGTCCCCTGCGGGTATTTCTTGCGGTACGGGGCTTGCTTGCAAACTCCTTGGCGACGCCCGGATGGATCCAAAAACCACATCGAAGGAGAACCCCATGAAGTCCTGGACTCCCTTAGTTCTTTCCCTGATCCTCCTGCCGGCGGCACCGGCCCTCTTTGCCGAAGGAAACCCTTCGAGCCCGGCCTGTGACGCGGCGAGGGTCCCCAACCTCAACTTCGACAACGGCACCACGGCCCAGCCCGTGTCGCCGGACTTCGAGATCGTCGCCGTGAAGCACGATCGGCTCAAGCTGCGGAACCTCGATACGCGGACGACGCGGTGGTACAGCCTGGACGAGTCGACCCGGATCCGTTCCGACCGAGCTGAGCTGGCCCCCGGGGACCTCGAAGTGGGCCAGCGCATCACGGTCCGCTACCGCTACCCGGCCTTCACCGGCAAGGTGACGATCCTCGAAGTCCAGGGTCGCGGCTGAAGCCCCGGGGCCACCGCCTCCGGCATGGCGTGCCGGCGTTCGACGTCGGCCCGGTGGGCTAGGGGCGACGGCGCCTTCAGAGCGCGGGACCCGATCCTCCAGCGGGTCTTGGCGCCCCCGCGGCGACCTCTGGGGTGTACGGCTCGACGGCGGTCCGGAACTTCGGCATCCGTCCGGCGTATCATCGCCGAACCCTTCCGTTCCGTGACCCGTTCCGTGACCCCCTCGGCCCCCGCCGGGCCCCATCCAAACTGGAGGTTTTCTATGTTCCGATCCGGTGTCCAGGGCGCTATCCTCGTCGCCCTCAGTCTCCTGCTTCTACCCGTCTCCGCCGCCGCGAAGCGCGGGGACTCCAAGGCCGCATCCGAGGACGAGAAGTCCCGGGTGAAGGCCCAGACCTTCGCCGGCTTGAAGCTCCGTTCCATCGGGCCGGCGCTGATGTCCGGCCGCATCTCCGATATCGCCATCGACCCCCGGGACCAGAGCGTCTGGTACGTCGCCGTCGGCTCCGGAGGCGTCTGGAAAACCACCAACGCGGGGACCACCTGGACGTCGATCTTCGACGGCCAGGGCTCTTACTCCATCGGCTGCCTGACCCTGGATCCGAATCGCCCGGACGTGGTCTGGGTCGGGACCGGCGAGAACGTCGGCGGGCGTCATGTGGGCTACGGCGACGGCCTGTACCGCAGCCTCGACGGCGGCGCCACGTGGGAGAAGAAGGGACTCGAAGCCTCCGAGCACATCGGCAACATCGTCATCGACCCGCGGGATTCGAACGTGATCTACGTCGCCTCCCAGGGGCCCCTGTGGTCCGCCGGCGGTGAGCGCGGTCTCTACAAGTCCACCGACGGCGGCACCACCTGGGACAAGATCCTCGGCGGCGGCGAGTACACCGGCGTCAACGAGGTCAAGATGGATCCGCGGAATCCGGACGTTCTCTACGCCGCCACCCACCAGCGCTTCCGCAACGTCGCCGCGCTGATGAACGGTGGCCCGGAGTCGGGCATCCACAAGTCCGAGGACGGCGGCGCCACCTGGCGGGAGCTGACCACCGGCCTGCCCACCGAAGACATGGGCAAGATCGGCCTGGCGATTTCCCACCAGAACCCCGATGTGGTCTACGCCACAGTCGAGCTGGCCCGCCGCACCGGAGGTTTCTTCCGGTCCACCAACGGCGGCGGCACGTGGGAGAAGCGCAGCGACTACGTGTCCGGCGCCACCGGCCCCCACTACTACCAGGAGATCTTCACCAGCCCCCACGCCTTCGACCGCGTTTACCAGATGGACGCCCGCCTGCATTGGACCGAGGACGGCGGCACGACCTTCGTCCAGGTGGGGGAGCAGGACAAGCACGGTGACAACCATGCCATGGCCTTCGACCCCAATGATCCCAACTACCTGCTGGTGGGATCCGACGGCGGCCTCTACGAATCTTGGGACCTGGGCAAGACGTGGAAGTTCGTTTCGAACCTGCCGATCACCCAGTTCTACAAAGTGGCGGTGGACGACGACGAGCCCTTCTACAACATCTACGGCGGCACCCAGGACAACAACACCCAGGGTGGGCCTTCCCGCACCGTCAACGTCAACGGCATTCGCAGCAGCGATTGGTTCATCACCCTCTTCGCCGATGGCCATCAGCCCGCCACCGAGCCCGGTAACCCGGACATCGTCTACTCCGAGTGGCAGGAGGGCAACCTGGTTCGATACGACCGCACCACCGGCGAGATCGTCTACATCCAGCCCCAGCCCGGCGAAGGGGAGCCGGCGGAGCGTTGGAATTGGGATTCGCCGATCCTGGTGAGCCCCCACGATCCGAAGCGCATCTATTTCGGTAGCCAGCGGGTGTGGAGGTCCGACAACCGGGGCGACAGCTGGCGCGCCGTGTCGGGGGATCTCTCCCTCGGGGAGGATCGGCTGAAGCTGCCGATGATGGGCCGGGTGTGGAGCTACGACTCGGCCTGGGACCTGACGGCGATGTCCAACTACGGCACCGTCACCTCCCTTTCGGAGTCGCCGAAGGTCGAGGGGCTTCTCTACGCCGGTACCGACGACGGCCTGGTCCAGATATCGGAGGACGGAGGCGCCAACTGGCGACGGTCGGGGGACCTCCCCGGCGTGCCGGAGCGGGCCTTCGTCAACGACATCAAGGCCGATCTGCACGACGCCGATACCGTCTACGTCGCCCTCGACGACCACAAGGCCGGGGATTTCCGCCCCTATCTGCTCAAGTCCACCGACCGGGGTCGCACCTGGACCTCCATCGCCGGCGACCCCGACGACGGCGGCCTGCCTGACCGCCATCTGGTGTGGCGCCTGGTGCAGGACCACGAGAAGGCGGGCCTGCTCTTCGTCGGCACCGAGTTCGGCATCTTCTTCTCCCTCGACGGGGGCGACCGGTGGACCCAGCTCACCGGCGGGGCCCCCACCATCTCTTTCCGCGACCTGGCGATCCAGCGGCGGGAGAACGACCTCGTGGGGGCCTCCTTCGGCCGTAGCTTCTACATCCTCGACGACTACTCCCCCCTGAGGCACGTCGACGAAACCGCGCTGGAGCAGGAAGCCCTCACCTTCCCGGTCAAGGACGCCTGGTGGTACATCCCCCAGCGCCCCCTGGGCCGGGGGGGCAAGGCCACCCAGGGGGCCGACTTCTTCGTCGCTCCGAATCCGCCCTTCGGCGCCGTCCTCACCTACTACCTGAAGGACGGTCTCAAGACCCGGGAGCAGGTGCGGCGCAAGGCTGAGAAGGAGATCGAGAAGGAAGGGGGGGACACCCCCTACCCCGGCTGGGCAGCCCTGAACGAGGAGGCGCGGGAGGTGCCCCCCGCCATGGTGCTGACGGTCCGCGACGCCGGCGGCAAGGTCGTGCGTCACCTCGAGGGTCCGGCGGGCCCCGGCTTCCATAGGGTGGCCTGGGATCTGCGGTATCCGTCCACGGAGCCGTGGACGGAGGGGCCCTTCCGGGGATTCCGGGAGCCCCAGGGGCCGATGGCCCCCCCCGGCACCTACTCGGTGACCCTCGCCAAGCGGGTCGACGGCGTCGTCACGGAGGTGGGGGAGCCCCAGAGCTTCGAGGTCAGGCCGATGTTCGACGGCGCCCTGCCGCGCACCGACCCGGTGGAGACCGCCGACTTCCTACGCCGCGCCGGAGAGCTCCAGCGCGCCGTGGGTGGTGCGGGTTCGGTGATGGAGGACGCCGAGCGGCGCCTCGGCGCGGCCTTCGAGACCCTCACCCGGTCCACCGCAGACCTCGCCCTGAAGGGTGAGGTGGTGGCCCTCGTGGAGCGCCTCCACGGTTTGCAGCAGCGCCTCGAAGGGGACACGCTCCAGATCGAGCTCGGGGAGCCGACGCCGCCGTCGATCACGGATCGGCTGGGGGTCGTGGGCATGGGCAACATGATGTCCACCTACGGACCCACCCCGCACCACCGGGAGAACCTCGATATCGCCGAGCGCCAATTCGCCGAGGTTCGGACCGAGCTCGAAGCGTTGGTGGGCACCGACCTGCCGGCCCTCGAGGCGAAGCTCGACGCCGCTGGGGTCCCGTGGACCCCGGGTCGCGGAATTCCCAACCTCCGCTGACCTCCTGAGATCGGAGGGGGGCCGTCCCCCCTCCGATCGGATCTCCTCTCCCCGCTTTCCGCCCCTGCCGCCCCTCCGCCCGTTCTCCCCGCCCCTCCGCCGCGTCCCGAGCTCCACACCGTCTCGCCGTCCCCCGGGGACCCTCCGCCGCGTCTCCTCCCCGTACCGCTGCTGTCCCCCGAGTCGGGCTGCTGTCGGCAAGTGGACTGTTCAATGATGCGATTCGCCTGCTAGTCCCGGAAACAAATTGTTTGGTCCCTTTTCGCATCCATTCGACTCCATGGGGGCGAAGTAAATGGCGTAGACCCCAAAGCCGCCGGATGCGGTGTAGCGATGTCCTCCGAGAATTTGTCTCGGGGGGATGAGCAGAAACCGCCCCGGATCTCGCCCTGAAAGGGCAGAAGGGAGGCCAGATCACAGCCAAGTAGGTGCAAAGGGGGACATCTCCGCATCGGCTCGATCTCCGGATTGGACCGATGGTCATGTCCCGACGACCAGTCGTCCCCGGCACATACTGGCGACCCAATCAATGCATTTATCGTCATACAACGATGTAAGGCGAATCGGGAAAGTTGCCCGAATACTCGTCGGGCCAGTTCGTATAGGTCGATTCGCCTGCGCACCACAGCAATTACACCAAGGATGAATGACTGATGAATTCCACCCCCCTCAAAGCCTTCGTATCCCTGGCGCTGCTTGCGAGCCTGGCCGCTACTCCGGCCTTCGCGCAGACGCCCCCATTCGACCGCACCGTCATCGTCGGCGGTAGCGGCGCACCGATCGCCAACGGCACCGCGCTGCTGACCGCCCTGGCGGGCATCACCACCGCTTCCGCTGCGGATCCGTGGAAGATCCTGGTGGAGCCGGGGATCTTCGATCTCCAGGGCTCCACCTTGACGATGAAGGATTTCGTCGACATCCAGGGCTCCGGCCGCGACGTCACCTACGTCCGCTCCTTCGGCGCCCAGACGGTCTCGGTACCGGCGACGGTCAACGCCGAGCTGCGGGATCTGACGGTCCAGAGCTTCACCGACGCCTCCGGCACCGCGGTGGAGACCCGCAGCAGCGAGTTTCTCCTGACCCAGGTGAACCTCGAAGCCGTCTCCGCCACCAACGCCACCGCCTTCGTCTCCAACGGTGCCAACCCCCGGGTTTCCGAG
>JBCDIS010000002.1:0-120256 GCA_038748685.1 Acidobacteriota bacterium
CCAGATTCTGGTGCTCGCCCGCATGCAGCGCCTCGGCCACCGGCCCGTGGGCCTGGTGGGGGGCGGCACCGGCATGATCGGCGACCCCAGCGGCAAGACCGCGGAGCGCCAGCTGCTGACCCGCGAGAAAGTCCAAGAGAACCTCGCCGGCATCCGCGAGCAGCTCTCCCGTTTCCTCGACTTCGACGCCAAGGAAAATCCGGCGGAGCTGGTGGACAACGGGGACTGGCTGAACTCGCTGTCGATGGTGGACTTCCTACGGGACGTGGGCAAGTACTTCACCGTGAACTACATGGTGGCGAAGGACTCGGTGAAGCGGCGGATGGAGGGTGACGACGGCATCTCCTACACCGAGTTCAGCTACCTGCTGCTCCAGTCCTACGACTACCTCGTGCTCCACGACCGGATGGGCTGCACCCTGCAGATGGGGGCCTCGGACCAGTGGGGCAACATCACGGCCGGAATCGAACTGATCCGCCGCCTGCGCCAAAAACGGGCCTACGGCATTGTGACCCCCCTGGTGACGTCCTCCAGCGGCGTGAAGTTCGGCAAGACCGAGTCCGGAGCCGTCTGGCTCGACGCCGAGCTCACCTCGCCGTACCGCTTCTACCAGTTCTGGCTCAACGTCGCCGATGCGGACGTCGTCCAGTACCTCAAGTACTTCACCTTCCTGGACCGCGGTCAGATCGGGGAGCTGGAGGCGCAGCACGCCGAGGCGCCCCAGAAGCGGGATGCCCAGCGCCGGCTGGCCAAGGAGGTGACCCGGATGGTCCACGGCCCCACCGCGCTGCAACTGGCGGAGCGTTCCTCCGAGGTGCTCTTCGGCGGCGGGGTCGAAGATCTGAGGGCGGCGGACGTCCGCGACATCTTCGAAGACGTGCCGTCCAGCGAGGTGTCGAAGGACGCTTTGGCTTCTGGCCTGTCGGTGGTGGACCTGCTGGTCCAGTCGGGCCTGGCGCCCTCCAAGGGGGCCGCCCGGCGCCTGGTGCGGGACGGCGGTGCCTACGTGAACAACGTGCGGGTGGGGGAAGAGGCCGCCGCCGTCACGGTGGACGACTTCAAGGACGGCGAAGTGCTGATCCTGCGCAAGGGCCGCAAGGCCTATCACCTGATCTCGCTGGCGGAGGCCGCCCAATGAACGCTCCCATCGATCCGTCGGCGTCGACACAGGACCGCCTGATGGAGGCCCTCCGGGGCCTCGACTATCCCCATCCGCGGGTCCGCTTCCTGCTCGGCACCGACGAGCACATCCACCTGGAGGCGAGGGTGGCCTTCTCCCCCGCCCAGGTGGCGCGGCTGGCGAAGGATCTCGATAGTCTGGGGCTCGACGCCGAGCTCTTCGTGGTCGCCGGCGCCGGTGCCCGCACCCGCCCCGAGTTCCGCGACGAGGACTACCGCGCCGCCTCTGCCCGGGTGGTGACCGTCGAAGAGGCGGTGGCCATGGAGGCGTTCGACGTCGTCCACGCCCTGAAAGAGCCGACCCACTACGAGGCGGAGCTCCAGGGACCGTTCCTGCGTCTGGGGGCCGCCCACCTGGCGAGCAAGCCCCCCGGGGTGTGCGAGATGCTGGGGCGCAAGAACTTCGGCGCCATCCTCGACGGCGCGACGGTGGGTAGCTGCTCTTACCTCCTCCAGGACGGGGACCGCACCCCGATCGTCGGCAGCATGTCCCGCTTCGCCGGCTCGGTGGCGGGCCGCAAAGTGGTGGCGGGCCTCGATCGCAACGGCGTCGGCGCCGGCAAGGTGGTGGTGGTGGGGGGCGGCATCGCCGGTCAGAGCGCCATCCGCGAAGTGCACAGCAAGACCTCCCGGCTCATCGTCATCGAGCCCTGGGAGCCGAACCAGCGGCGCCTCGAGGCCCTGCTGCCGGCCCTCGGTTTCGACGCCTTCGAGATCCACAGCGCCCTCGCAGACGAGCACTTGGAGGACGCCGTGGGCCTGGTGTTCGCCCACCGCTCCGGCGCCAAGGCCGCGGAGAAGGTCTGCCACTACGACCAGATCCGTCGTATGCGCAGCGGCGCGGCCATCTCCGACATCGCCATCGACCAGGGGGGCAGCATCGCCCACGACGGCTACGACGAGCACGACGACGCCACCGAGGCGCTGCGCAAGTACGCCGACCTCCTGGGGGGCGACTACGCCTACTACGCCGAGGTGAACATGCCCCGGGAGGAACCCCACGCGGCGTCCGTCGAGCACGGGGAGTCGTCCCTGCCCTACGTCACCGCCCTCTTGGCCCTGTGCGCCCACCTGGGGGGGGCGCAGGCCACCGTCGACCGCCTGCTGGCCCAGGAGATCCGCATCTACGCCCTCGACGAGGACGTCTCGCACCTGACCTTCCTCGACGCCGTGATGCAGGATCTGCGCAACGGGATCCAGCTGGCGGTCCAGGGGGGGAACCTCCAGATCACCGACCCCGACCTCTCCCACCACCCGGCCCTGGTGCAGTGGATCGGCGGCTGCGCGGGGACCTGACGACGCCCCCGGCAGCCGAGCCCGTCCAAGATCCGGATCGCCGGAGGGCAGCCGAAGCCCTGGAGGACTCCGTGGCGCGGTGGCGGGGCTGGCCGGTGGGCCTGCACGCCGCCGCCCTCCTACTCCTCGTGGGGGTGGTGGCGTGGCGCTTCTGGCCCCAGCTCACCGACCCCCTTCCCCGCATCGACGAGAGCTTCTACCTCGGCGCCATCGACCGGGTGGCGGAGGGGCGATCGCCGTTCGGCCAGGAGGGCTATTTCTACCCCTCCGCCATGGCCTACGCTGGCGCCGGCGTCGCCGCCGTGGCGCAAAGTCTGGGCTTGCCGGGGGAGGGCACCGTCTCGGCCCTGCTGCGGCTGGCCAACCTGCTGGGGTCCGCGACGATCCTGTGGTTCTCGGTGGCCTGGGCGCCGGGATCGTGGGGACGGCGCCTCCTCCTCGCCGCGGCGCTGGCCTGCCTGCTGCCGGGGGTTCGGCTGGCGATGCTGACCGGGAACCTGTCCCTGGCGGTGGTCCCGGCGATCCTGGTGGGGCTGTGGATCTGGCGCCGACATCCGGTGACGGCGGGGATCCTGCTGGGGGCCTCGGCGGCGGTCAAGCCCCTGGCCCCCGCGGCGGTGCTGGCCCTCGGCGTCCACCGCCCGACGACCCCCGGTGTCGGCTGGCGGCATCGCCTCGCGGCGGCGGTGGCCATCGCCCTGGCGGCCACCGCCATCCTCGGCTTCCCCCACCTCGGCGAGCTCCTCCACCTGGCCCAGGACCAGGTGCTCAACACCCGCACCTTTTCGGTACACCGGGTGCTCCTGGCCCTGGGGCTCGCGGTGCCGAAATTGGCGGTGCAGCTGGCGGTGGCCCTCGGGGTGGTGGTGATCGCCCGCCGCCGGCCCATGGGCCCCACCCGCTTCCTGATCTTCGGCGTCGTCGCCGTCACCCTGGCGGCCCCCATGCTGTGGAACCACACGCTGCTGGTGACCCTGCCGATCCAGGTGATGGCGGTGCGACTGGCCTGGCGGCGGTGGGGGCGGCACGCCTACGGCCTCTTCGGTGAGGGGCGGATGCGGTTCTACGGCCTGGTGCTGGTGACCCTCGCCGTCGCCGCCATTCAGTTTTGCGACGGCGTCGACGGGGTCACCACCCAGGGCCGCTGGCTGCAAATCCTCGGGTTCGGCGTCCCGACCTTCGCCCCCGCGGCCCTGGGTCTCTTCGTCGTCTCCTATACGGACGACATCTAGCCCGGATTTTTACCGCTAGCCGAGCGGCCGGATCAGCTGGCGCCGGTGCCCACCTCGTGGAGGGCGAAGGCCGCCCCCTGGGGGTCGAGACACTGCACCACCCGATCGCCGCCGGGCACGTCCATCGGTTCGTGGAGCACTTGGCCGCCGGCGTCCCGAATCCGATCGAGGGCCGCCTCCAGGCCGTCCACCCGCATATAGCAGAGCCACGCCGACACCGGCATCCCTTCGGGTCGGTTCATCATGCCGCCGGCGGGGGCTTCGGCGGGCGCGTCGGGGTGGGAGAAGAGCTGGTAGATGCCCGCGTCCCCCCCCATGTCCATGGGCTCCCCGGCCTTCCAGCCGAAGAGGGCGCTATAGAACTCCAGGGACGCCCGGTGGTCGTCGCTCATCAGCTCGTGCCACGAGACGTGGCCCACCGGAGGCTGGGCCGGCTTGGGGGTGGGGTCGTTCAGGGTGATGGGGGCGATCACGGCGCCGTAGGGGTCGGCGATGGTGGCGAAGCGGCCGACCTCCGGGATGTCCTGGGGCGGAACCACCACCGAACCCCCGAGCTCGGCGACCTTGGCGACGGTGGCGTCGACGTCGGGGACGTGGACGTAGGCAATCCAGTGTGGGGGCACCCCCATCGACTTGGCTTCTGCGGGGAGCTCCATCACGCCGCTCATGGGGGCTTCGTCCACGGTGAACATTGTGTAGGGCATGGGGCCGTCCCAGGGCAGGCTGCCCCAGCCCAGGACCTTTCCGTAGAAGCCCTGGGCGGCGGTGGGGTCGGAGGTCATGAGGTCGTACCAGACAAAGTGGCCTGAGGCGTCGGACATCGGAGGTCTCCCTTGGTGGCGCGCCCGGTCGGGCGCCTCGTTTCGTGAACTCGCGGGTTCATCGATGCGGGCTTCGGGTTTCCCTTGGATACGGCGATCGTAGCCGCCGGTTGCGGCTGGGGCGGAGTCCCCGCTTCGAAGCGCGTTTTTGGCCCGAACGGGGTTCGGCCTCGGGTTCGGCTACCGCCCGCCGTCGAGGAGCTGGGAGGCGGTGACGAAGGCGTACCCGGCGCTGCGGGCGGCGGGGATCTCCGCCGCCAGGGCTTCGAGGGTCTCGGGGTACGGGTGGGCGATGCCGAGGGCGCCCCCCCTGGCTTCCGCTTGGCGTAGCAGCTCCGCGAACTGCGAGCGGATGGCGGTCACCTCGCGGTCGTTGTCGAGGAAGACCTGCCGTTCCCCCGCCGGCACCCCGAGCTGGCGGGCGAGGCTGTAGGCCACCGTGTCGGCGGTGGTGCGGGAATCGACGAAGAACAGATTCCGGCGGGCGAGCTCGCCGAGCACGGCGGACATGGCGTCGCGGTCCGCCACCATGGCGGAGCCCATGTGGTTGTTGACCCCCACGGCCCCCGGCACCGCCTCGATGGCCCGGCGGGTGGCGTCGGCGATCTGCTGCGCCGACATGGACGTCGACAGGGCGCCGGGACCGGGATCGTTCCCCCCCTGGGGCTCCATCGGCAGGTGACAGAGGATCTCGTCCCCCCGCCGTTGCAGCTCCGCCACCACCGCTTCGGTGCGCGCCTCGTACGGCAGCACGGCGTAGGAGAGGGGAACCCCGAGGGCCCCCAGGTCCCTCACGTCTTTGACGCTGCGCCCCAGGTCGTCGATGACGATGGCCACCCTCGGCGCCCCCCCGGGCCACGGCCCCGGTGGAGGCTGGCGGCGGATCTCGACGGCGGCGCCGTCACTCCCCGTTTCCCGAGCCGCGGGGGACTCGGCGTCGCCGCCGTCCAAAGTCCCCGTGGACGGGGTCGCCTCGGCGGCAGGATCGGGGGTGGGTTTCGAGGTCGGGGCCGACGGACGGGGAGCCGGTGGGTCGGCGGGATTCGAGCCGCCTCCGGCGAGGTCAGCCAGCTCCGGCTTGGCCGGCGGGCGGGTCAGCTGGTAGCCGAGGTAGAGGCCGGCGGCGAGAACGGCCGACGCGAACAGCGCGAGGACCGCCTTCGCGCCCACCGTCACTTGGGGGCGACGTCGATTCGATGGCATCGGAGGTCCGTCGGGCCGTCAGGCGGCGACCTTCTCTTCGTCCTCGGCGCCGTCGCCCAGGAGCTGGTCGAGCCCCCGTTCGAGCACCGGGTCCTTTTCGGCGTCTTCGTCGTCCGCCAGCCACGGGGCCACCCGCACCCGGACGTCCGGGTCGAGGGCCTCGTTGATCGGGGTCTGGTCGGGGCCGGTGAAGAACGCGTGGGTCACCTCGAGGCGCCCGCCGTCGGAGAGGGAAATCATGCGCTTGCGGCCGGAGTGGCCGAAGGTGGCCTCACCCACGAGGGTCGCCTCGGTACTCTGGCTCAGCACGCTCACCAACACCTCGGCGGCCCCTTGGGTCCCCCGGTCGATGAGGACCGCCAGGTCCCCTTGCCAGGGGGAGTCGCCGTCGGTGGAGAAGGATTCGAGGGCCTTGTCGCGGCTGCGCAGGGAGCCGAGGTCGCCGCTGGTGAACAGCCCGGCGACGGCGTAGGCGACGCTCTCCTCACCCCCCGCGACCCCCCGCAGGTCGATCAGCAGCTTGCCGCTCTGCTCCAGACCCGGCAGGCCTTCGGATCCGCGGGTCAGGGTACGCAGGCTTTCCTCGACGCTCGCCAGGGTCCCATCGTAGAAACCCGGGACCCGCAGAACCGGGACCCCGCGGTGCTGTTCGAGGACCACCGCTGGACGCTCGTACTCGCCGAGGGTCAGCTCGATGTCGTCCTTCTGGCCGTTCCGCAGACGCTCCACCTCGATCACCGTCCCCGGTTTCCCCGCCAGCACGCCGTGGATCTCGTAGAGGGGGGTTTCGCGGGTGGGCCGACCCTCGATGAGGGACAGGATGTCCCCCTTTTCGAGCCCGGCCTCGTCCGCCGGACTCCCTTCCTCCACCGCCACCACGAAGGCGACGCCGCGGTCCTTGAGCACCAGCATGCCGCTGCGCTTCGAGCCGACGGTCCTGGCCTGTTCGTAGGCGGTCACGGCTGTGGCGGGGATGTAGAGGGAGAAGGGGTCGAGGGCGTCGACGGCCCCCTCGAACGCCCCGGCCATGAGGGAGGCGTCCTCCGGCTCGTCGACGTAGGCCTTGGACACCAGCCCGAAGACCTCCATGAAGACGGCCATGTACTTGTACGGGGAATCGCTGCCGTCGTCATCCTGGCGATTCGACGCGGCGACCATGGTGCTACCGATGACCAGGAAAACGGTGGTCAACGAGAGGAAGATGAAGACGACTCGACCTCGGCTCAACATGAAGGTGACGGCTCCGGAATTCTGGGTGGGGTGCGCCGGGGGGGAAGGCCCCGCAAGCGGAGGGCTCAGAAAGGGTTACGGGTGAGCTTCGCCCAAGGTTCTAGCCCTGGGGCGGGGGAGGGTCGCGGCGGCTCAGCGCAGCCATTCTCGGGGGTTCTGGGGCTGGTTCTCGATGCGTATTTCAAAGTAGAGGACGTCGGTGGCGACGCCGATCACATCCCCCAAGGCTAGCACATCCCCCTTGCCCACATTCAGTAGGTCGAGGCCGGCGTAGAGGGTGAAGACCCGGCCCGGGTGGTGGACCACCACCATCGTGCCGTAGCCCTCGAAGGTGGAGGCGTAGAGCACCTCCCCCGGGAACACCACCCGTACTTTGTCGCCGGCTTGGGTGGCCAGGTCGAGGCCGTTGTGGGGCACCTGGGTGCGGTATCTCGGGTCCGTGCGGGGGCCGAACTCCAGCGTCACGTCCCCCACCGCCGGCCAGTCGAGGACGCCGCGGAAGTCCTGGATCGGCGTGCCGTCGAGGGACGCCGAGCCTTCGTCCGCCACCAGGGTCTCCACGAAGCGTGTGAGCTTCCGCTCCTTGTCTTCGAGGGCGCTGGCCTCCTCCGCCAGCCGCCTGCGTTCGCGGGTCACCCGATCGAGGACCCCCTGGTGTCGCCGTTTGGCGGCCACCAGGTCGTCCCGGCGCTGGGCTTCCTGGCCCCGCCACTGGGCGACCTCCTCCAGCTCCGCCACCAGCCGTGCCCGCTCGCCGGCGAGGGACTCCCGCAGCTCGGTGAAGCGGTCCAGGTCCTTGCGGTCCCGCAGGACGAGGAATCGCAGCTGGCGGATCGCCGGCAGGAGATCCTGCCCCGTATCGAGGGCGAGGAAGAGGCGCAGGTACCCCTGTCGACCCAGGCGATAGAGCCCCGCCAGGCGGCGGCGCAGATCCCCCCGCACCTCCCCGAGGGCCACCTCCAGCTCACCGACGCGGGTCTCGGCGTCGGCGGCCCGGGCGCTGGCCAGGTCGAGGGCGGCGGTGGCCTCGTCGAACCGAGCCTGCTGGAGCTGAAGCTCCGTGCCGACCCGCTCCAGCTGATCCTCCAGGGTGGCCTCCCGGGAGCGCATGGAGTCGAGGCTCGACCGCAGCTTGGAGATCTGCTCGCGGATCTCCTCCAGTTCCTGCTCGCGGGTTTCGAGGCTCTGTCCCCAGACGGCGTGGGCGACGAACCCCAGGGCCGCCGCCAGGAGGGCGGCGCAAAGCCAGCGGAGCCGGGTCGGGGAGCGGGGCCTGGCGACGTCCACGGAATCAAGATATCAGACCTGGGGCGTCGTCCCCGTCGTCGTTTCAGCCGGCACCACGCCGAGCCCCGGTCGGTCCGGCGGCACCATGCGCCCCCCTTCGAGGCGGGCTCCGTCGAAGGGGTCGTCGGCGATCAGCAAGGGGCCGTCGAGGTCGACGAAATCCACCAGGGGCGCCAGGTGTGCCGCCGCCGTCACCGCCAGGGAAGTCTCCACCATGCACCCCAGCATGATCTGCAGGCCGTGGGCCCTGGCCGTGGCGATCATCCGCAGCGCCTCGCCGACGCCGCCGCATTTCATCAGCTTGACGTTGATGCCGTCGAAGGCGTCCGCCAGCCTGGGGATGTCCTGTGCCCGGTGGACGCTCTCGTCGGCGAAGATCGGCAGGGGGCTTCGCCGGCGCAGGGCCCGGGCCCCCGCCAGGTCATCGGCGGGGAGGGGCTGCTCCACCCACTCGACCCCCATCGACGCCAGCCATGCGAGCCGCTCCTCGGCGCCTTCCAAGGTCCAGCCCTCGTTGGCGTCCACCCGGATCGTCTGGTCGGTCACGTCCCGCACCGCCTCCAGCATCCCGCGGTCGTCGTCCGCCCCCATCTTCACCTTCAGGATCTCGAAGTCCCCCGCCCCCCGGGCCTTCTCGGCCATCCCCTCCGGCGTGCCCATGCCGAGGGTGAAGGAGGTCGGCGGCGCCGCCTTCGGATCGAGCCCCAGCAGGTCGTAGAGGGGCGCATTCAGGCGTTTGCCGGCGAGGTCCCGAAGCGCCATGTCCACCGCCGCCTCGGCGGCCCCCTGACCCGGCACCGCGGCCCGGGCGGCGGCCCCGTCGAATCGCCGCGGGTCGAAGGAGCCGAGGGCCTCCGCCATGGCCTCCACCGCCCCCGCCGTCGACCCGCGATCCTGCCCGTAGCGGGGCAGGGGCGCCGCCTCCCCGAGGCCGATGCGCTGGCCGTCGTCCACCTCCACCAGCAGGTTCTCCCGCCGGTCCGTGACCCCCCGGGCCAGCCGGAACGGGTGGAGCAGACGCAGGTCCAGGGGCCGGTGGCGGATCTGGATCACGGCTCCGGGTCCCGCACCGGCGTCAAGTACTCGTAGCGCTTGCGCAGTCGCTGCACCCGTCCGTCGTCATCGAGCTCGAAGACCACGGTCTCGCCGTCCCCCATGCGGAAGGTGTGCTCCCCCGCCGGCTCCAGCGGGGTCACGCTGCCGTCGGGGTCGTCGTCCGGTGGATAGCTGTGCTCGTACAACACCAGCTGGCCGTCCAGGACCATCGCCCGCGCTTCCCAGCCCCAGGGGTCGGTGTAGGTGCCGAGGTAGCGGTCCCAGGCCGGATCGGCCACCTTCGGCTGGGCCGGCGCCGCCGTGGCCGCCGCCAGGGCCGGTGCCACCGCGTCGTACGCCCGGCGACCGAAAAACGTGGGGCTAGCGTCGTCGGCGTTGGTGACCACGATCACGGCGAGGTCCTCGTCGGGCACAAGGAGGAAGTGCGTGCGGTGTCCGCCCACCCAGCCGCCGTGGGCGACGTAAGTGGTGCCGCCGCGCCTCGACACCGCGAAGCCGAGGCCGCGACCGCCGCTCCAGTCGTCCCGCACCCAGTGGGGGCGGTGCATCTCGCGGACCGTGGCGGGGCGCAGCACCGGGCCGTCGGCGGGGGCTTCGGCGAGGTGTAGGACGGCGAACCGCGCCAGGTCCACGACGCTCGACACGATCTGCGCCGCCGGGGCCACGGCCCGGGTCTCGTAGTAGAGGCTCTCCTGCCGCTGCCCGCCCCGCTGCCGCAGATAAGCCGTCGCCAGCCGTTCGAGGGTCTCGGCGTCGGGGGCGGCGCGGCTATGGTCCATACCGAGGGGGGCGAAGATCTGGCTCTCCACGAACTCCGCCCACGTCGTCCCCGACACCGCCGCCACCACCTCGCCGAGGAGGGTCATCCCCAGGTTGGAGTATTTGTAGCGCTCCCCGGGGGGGAAGATTGCCGTCTGCCCCGGCAGGGCCGCGATCAGCTCTTCCCGGGTGGGACAGTCATGGGTGGTCCAGTAGGGGAAGGCCCCCTCCCGCGGCAGACCCGAGGTGTGGGTCAGGAGGTGGCGGATCGTGATCTCGGGGACGTCCTCGAATGGACTCTGGATGGCAAACCACGGCAGGTGACGCGCCACCGGGTCGTCGAGCCGTAGCAGCCCGCGGTCCCGCAGCTGGAGGATCGCCGTCGAGGTGAACAGCTTGGTCACCGAGCCGATGCGGTACAGCGTGTCTGGGGCCGCCGGCGCGCCGGTGTCGAGGTCGGCGACGCCGTAGCCCTTCGCCCAGAGGAGCTCTTGGCCTTGGACGATGCCGATCGACAGCCCCGGGATGCCGCGGTGCGCACGCTGCTCTTCGATCCAAAGGTCCAGCAGCGTCAGTGCGGCGGCCACCTTCGGATGCTCCGCCAGCGCTGCCCCACTCTGTGTGTGGGCGTTCTGGATGGGGGCAGCTTGGCTGACGTCGGCCCGAGTGACCGAGGTCCACGGGAGGGCACAAGCCACGGAGAGGGCGAGGGGGAGGATGCAGGTGCGGAGGTTCCTGGGCATGTTGACGATCCTATCGCCCGGCGCGGGTCGGTCCGCTGCCCTGCCCCCGCGGTTCCTGGCCAATAGCTACCCCAGGATCTGCGGGTTGAGCCGCCACATCGCCCAGTTCAGCACGCTGGCGAAGCTCACCCACAACAGATATGGGACGAGGAGTGCCCCTGCGAGGGGCCGCACCCGCGAGAACGCCACCATCGTCGCCAGGATGAGTACCCAGAGGACCACGATGTCGACGAACGCCCAGCCCCCCATCCGCCAGGCGAAGAACAGCCAGCTCCACAGTCCGTTGAGCACCAGCTGGGCGCAGAACAGGGTCAGCGCCCCCCGCACCGGACCCGCAGACCCCTGGCGCCAAACCAGCCAAGCGGCGATGCCCATGAGGGCGTAGAGGACGGTCCACACCGGTCCGAACAACCAGGACGGCGGCGCCCACGGCGGCTGGACCAGCTCCGAATAGAACGACGCCGCCCGAATCGAGCCGAACGCGCCGACGGCGGAGACCGCGAAACTCAGCGCTAGCCAGGCCACCAGGCCGGCGATCTGCTTACCTTTGGAGTAGGACGACATGGAGGGCTCCGGTGGTTGAGGGGCGAGTGTAACTCTTTGGGATCGCTGGAAGTGAAGTTAGGGTGCTCCTCTCGTCGGCGGGGCGAGCCCATCGCTAGGACCTTCTCTTGGTCTTTGCTCTTGGCTGAGATGTCACCATGTCCAAACTCCGGGTCTCACGATGTCGAAGTTGGAGTCGACCCTTAGTCTGGATGAGTCATTCAGCTGCCTTGGCGGCCAAGTCGCCAGATGGTGATCTCTCCTTGTAGCGTGTTGACGATCAGAGTCATATCGATCTTAGAGAAGTAGAATGCCTTAAGCACTCTGGGGTTTCCTTGGGTGATAGGGATTTCTTGAAATTTTCCGTATCTCCCAATCCAATCGCTCGGAACCCAGGGATCTCCCATCGAGACGTTCAACATGACCCACTTTTGGGCGTTTTCACGGTATTGAGCGCTCTGTGCTGGTTCCCCTGAGCCAAGAAGGCTGATCCGAGCTGAAGAGGACAGGGGTCCCGCGAGGCCAGCTGCTCGAGACCTTGCATCTTTGAGCCCCCACCGCGGGTAGAGGGTCGCGCTGGCGGTGTAGGCGCCGGTAGGAAGGCTGTCAGTGGAGAAAACTACATCACCAACGCCCGAAGCGAGTCGTACTCGTTCGCTTTTTCCGATCCAGACATCATCCTGTTTCTGATCCTTGAGAGACAAGTTCGCCATGACTTCAACGGTGCCGGGAACGTTTGTCTCGAAGCTCAAGCGCACGCTTCCATCTCCAGTCAGCTCAGGTTTGACCTTCAGGGAGTACTTCCTCGTGTCTACCTCCGGCACAATTCCCTCTTCGGGCTGGGGTCTTAGGGGTTGATCAGAAGCCTGATGGCGATCCAAGGTTGTGGACTCGACACTGCCTTTCTTGTCTGGCCTCTCTCCCCTGTTTCGCGGCTCTTCCGATTTTGGGGCGCAACAGAGCGAGCTGGTCAAGACGACTACGACGAGTGATCTGAGGACGCTTGTCATGATGTTTGGGCCTGTTTTTGAATTGATGGACCGGACCAGGCGTACTCGGCCTGGGTAACCTTTGAGATCAAAAGACCCGACTGCGATCAAGTTGTTGCGCGTAGGCGTCAAGCGCCCCGATCCACTGACCACATCTCGTTCGAGGAGGAGCAGCCTAGTTCTATGGTGGAACTGGACGTGCAGCCGAGACTCTAGGGAAAAGTCAATCCAAGTCGCTTCGGCAGGCGTCGTCGAACGCGGCTTGGGCCGCGAGCAGGTGGCTCCAGTCCCGGGACGGGTTCGTCAGGGTGACCGAGAGCCGGTTCCGGCGCTTCTCGAGGTGGCGATCGAGGTCGACGCCCAGGGGGGCCAAGCGCGCGGCGAGCTCGCAGTAGCGGACGCCGATCCAAGCGGCTTCGTCCAGGTGCTGATCGAACGAGAGGCTGACGGGATCGCCGTCGTAGCCGGCGAGGCGGGCTGCGGTGAACGGCCCGGCCCCGGGCCGCTCCCCCCACGTGGGGACAAAGTCTTCTAGGAGATCCAGGGCTTCGGAGGAGTCGGGGACTCCCAGGGGAGCGAGGAGGTGCCGAGCCCAGTCCCTTCTCTCCAGGAGGTGCAGGTCCAGAAAGAGCGCAATCGCCAAATCGAGCTTGGGGATCTGATCGTTGGGGACCCGGGCGGAGCCGACGGCGGGCTGCTTCCACGGCCCGAAGGCCCGAGTAGCCAGAAGGTCCGGCGGCAGGGCCCGCGGTGGCCGGTGGCCGCCGTCGCCGCATTCGTGGGGAGTCCAGCAGGAGCTGACGGCGTGGTCGTAGTGCAGCGGCGCAACGCCGCCCTCGGCGGTGGCTTCGAGACCTCCGCCCCCCTCGCCGTGGGCGATGGACCGGCAGTGGTCCTCCCAGTCGATCCTGCACGTGGCGACTTCGGATCCTCCTTGGATGATGGCGGAGGACGCGCAGGGGGCGGTGACCAGGGTCGAAAGGCAGGATCGCAGATTCCCTTCGACGATCAGTCGTTCCCCCTGGGCGTCCCCGGCGTCGAGGGCGGAGATGCGCAGGTGGGCGGTGGCGTGGAGGACGCCGCCGCCGCAGTCGTCGAGGGAAAGATCCGCGTCGGCGACGACCCGGACGGCGAAGAGCGGTGCGCACGACGCGGCCAGGAGCAGGGCGAAGGCCAGGGCGGGGCCGAGGCGGGACACTTACCCCACCTCCCGGCAGGCCCCGTCGAAGGCTTCCTGGGAGATCTCGATGACCTCGACGGCGCGGTCCAGATCGTCGGTCACGGGGGAGGAGCCGCTGCGGCGCGCCTCTACCCTCGCCTCCAGAACCTCGGCCGGGAAATCGACGGCGCGGAGCTCCGCGAGGAGGGCGCAGTAGCGCTGACCGAACCAGCCGGCGTCGATCCGCGGGTCGACGCTGTTGGGGCGCCGGTCCCACGTGTCGGCGAAGCGTAGGAGGACCCTCGACGCCGCGGAGCTCCGGTCGGAGATGCCTAGGGGCTCCAAGACCCGCTGACGCCAGTCTCGGGGGGCGGTGTGGCGGAGGTCCAGGAAGACCTGGACCACGCCGTCCATCTTGGGGACCAGGTCTGGGGGTATGACGACGGAGCCGGGCCGAGACCCATCAGGCCCTTGCGCGGCCACAGGGGCAGCGAGCCCCACGATCAGCAGAGCCACGAAGCCGTTGCGAAGACGAAAGTAAGGTTTCATGTTGTGGAACCCTCCCTGGAAGCAACTTCACACCAAAATTAGCCTAAAAATCTGACCTCGTCAATCATTAGGGCTTTCTGTAGAGTAATCATGAGCAATTGATCTTGGTGCCCGGTCTCAGCCGCGGAGCGGCGACCTTCCGCTAGCTGGGGGCGCGAGCCCCCAGACCCTCAGATCCCCAGACCTTCCTAGAACCGGAGCACCCCAAGGCCCACCTCCCCACCGCGTTTCGCGGCGATACACTCTGGCCCCATCTGAAACTGAGGAACCCATGCACCTTCAAACCATCGACTGGATCGTCGTCTGCGCCGTCCTCGGCCTGTCCCTGGCCATCGGCGGATGGGCGGCGCGGCGGGCCGGGGCCAGCGCCGGGGAGTTCTTCCTCTCCGGCCGCAACATGCCCTGGTGGCTGCTGGGGGTGTCGATGGTGGCGACGACGTTCTCCACCGACACGCCGAACCTGGTGACCGACATTGTGCGCACCCACGGCGTCGCCGGCAATTGGGTGTGGTGGGCCTTCCTGCTCACCGGCATGGCGACGACCTTCGTCTACGCGCGGCTGTGGCGTCGCTCCGGGGTGGAGACCGACGTGGGCTTCTACGAGCTGCGGTACTCCGGGCGCTCGGCGGCGTTCCTGCGGGGGTTCCGGGCGGTCTACCTCGGGGCGTTCTTCAACGTCATGATCATGGCCACCGTGACCCTCGCGGCGATCAAGCTGGGGGGAGCCCTGTTGGGGCTGTCCCCGGTGACGACGGTGGCGGTGGCGGGCACGGTGACGGTGATCTACTGCATGCTCGGTGGGCTCACGGGGGTGATCGTCGCCGACTTCCTTCAGTTCGGCCTGGCGATGGCGGGGTCCCTGGCGGCGGCGTGGTACGCCCTCGATCGGCCCGAGGTGGGGGGGCTCGAAGGGCTGCTGAGCCACCCCGACGTCGCCCCGCGGCTCGCCCTGGTGCCGGACCCATCGGACACGGGGCTCCTGGTGAGCCTCCTGGTGGTTCCGCTGGCGGTGCAGTGGTGGAGCGTCTGGTACCCGGGGGCGGAGCCCGGAGGGGGTGGCTACGTGGCCCAGCGGATGCTGGCGGCCCGCAGCGAGGGGCATGCCCAGGGGGCGACGCTGCTATTCAACGTGGCCCACTACGCCCTGCGGCCCTGGCCTTGGATCCTGGTGGCCCTGGCGTCGATCCTGGTGTTTCCGGATCTCGATTCCCTGCGGCGGGCCTTCCCCGCCGCCGACCCGTCGGTGGTGGGTCACGACATGGCCTACGCCGCCATGCTCACCTTCCTGCCGGCGGGGCTCCTCGGTCTGGTGGTGGCGTCCCTGGCGGCGGCCTATATGTCGACGATGTCGACCCACCTCAACTGGGGGGCGTCCTACCTGGTCCACGACGTTTACCGCCGTTTCGTCGATCCAGGGGCGACGGAGCGCCAGCTGGTGCGGGTCGGCCGGGCGTCGACGGTGGTGCTGATGGCCCTCGCCTGCGGGGTGTCCCTGCTGCTGTCGAACGCCCTCCAGGCGTTCCAGATCTTGCTCCAGATCGGCGCCGGGACGGGTCTACTCTTCCTGCTGCGCTGGTTCTGGTGGCGGGTGAACGCCGCCGCCGAGCTGGTGGCCATGGGGGTGTCGTTCCTCGTGGCGTTGTACCTACAGTTTTTCCACGACAGTCTCTTCGACTTCCCCCTGGCGGACTGGCAGCGGCTGGTGCTCGGCGTCGGCGTGACCACCGCGGCTTGGCTGGCGGCGGCGCTGCTCGGTCCGCGGACCGACGAGGCGGTGCTGCGGAGCTTCGTGCGTACCGTTCGGCCCGATGGCCCGGGGTGGAGGGCGGTGCGTCGTCGCGCCGCCGCCGAGGGCGTGCCCCTGCCGGAGGGACCCTCCGAGCTGCCCCTCGGCATTGCCTGCATGGTGCTGGGGTCGACGGCGGTCTACTCCGCCCTCTTCGCCACCGGGCGCTTCCTCTACGGCCAACCGGCCTCCGGCGCGGTCCTCGCGTTCTGCGCCGTGGCCTGCGCTTACGGCATTCGACGGCTCTGGGGTCGCCGCCCCTCGGGACGCCCGCCCTCGTCGCGCCAGGGGGTGACGGCGTGAGGGGGCTCTGGCGGGTGCTCGTGCTTGCGGTGGCGGTCGTCTCGGCGCCGGCTCTCTCCGCGGCGCCGGTGCAAGACTCCCTGCTGAGCGACGGGGCGGCGTGGGTCGAGGAAACCCTCCAGCGCCTGACCCTGGAGCAGAAGGCGGCGCAGCTGGTGATGGTGCGGTCCTTCGGTCAGCACGCCCACCCCCGCTCGGAGACGCGGACCGAGCTGCGGCGTCTCGTCTCAGAGGTGGGGGTCGGCGGCGTGGTGGTCTTCGACTCGGACCTCGAGTCCATCCCGTCGCTGCTGGCGGACCTGCAGCGGGCGGCCGTGGACGGACCGTCAGAGGTGCCGTTGCTGGTGGCCTCGGACCTCGAGCGGGGGCTGAGCTTTCGGGTGCGGCGCGGGTCGGTGCCCCTGCCGACGGCCCTGGCGGTAGGGGCCACCGGCTCGGCGGAGGCGGCGCGGTTCTACGGTGAGGTGACGGCCCGGGAGGCGCGGGCGGTGGGGATCCACTGGGTGTTCGCGCCGGTGGCGGACGTCAACAGCAATCCGGCGAACCCGGTGATCCACGTGCGCTCCTTCGGCGAGGATCCTGGCCGCGTGGGGGACATGGTGGCGGCCTTCGTCGAGGGTGCCCGGGGGGACGACCTGGCGAAAACGGGGGTGATGACGTCGGCCAAGCACTTCCCCGGCCACGGGGACACCGCCATCGACAGCCACGTCTCCCTACCGACCCTGGAGGTCGACCGGGCTCGCCTCGACGCCATGGAGCTGGTGCCCTTTCGCCGCGCCATCGAGGCGGGGGTGGATTCCGTGATGCTCGGCCATGTCTCGGTGCCGGCCCTCGATCCGTCGGGGGCCCCGGCCACCCTGTCGCCGGCCATGGTCACCGATCTGCTGCGCCGTGACCTGGGGTTCGGCGGGCTGGTGGTGACCGACGCCATCGAGATGGCGGCCCTCGACGGGGTGGCCCCCGGGTGGGACGGCGGCGCGGCGGTGGCGGCGGTGATCGCCGGGGCCGACGTCGTCCTTCTGCCCAAGGATACTCGGGCAGCGGTCCAGGCCCTGGCCAGCGCGGTGCGGGAGGGGCAGCTCACCGAAGGGCGCCTCGACGCTTCGGTGCGGCGGGTGCTGGAGGCGAAGGCCAGGCTCGGGCTGCATCGAGATCGGAGCCCGGAGCCAAGGCTCGGGGAAATCGCCCGGCCGGAGGACCTGGCCCGCGCTGCGGAGATGGCCCGGGAGTCGGTCACCCTCGTACGGGACAGGGACGACCTGGTGCCGTTGCCGATGGAGGAGCCCCTGCGGCTGCTGCACGTGGCGGTCACCGGACGCAGCACGGAATGGGTCACCGACGCGCTGGAGGCCCGGGGGGTCGACGTCGCGACCCGGCGCCTCGGCTGGGAGGTCTCGGAGGCCACCGCCGGCAACATCCTGGCCCGGGCCCCCAAATTCACCCATATCGTGGTGTCTTCCTTCGGGCGGACGCCGGGGGCGGAGCTGTCGTCGTCGGCCCTCTATCTGCTGAAGCGATTGATGCGCTTGCGGGATGACGGCGGGCCGCCGGTGATTCTCCTGGGGCTCAGCAGCCCGTACCTGCTGGCGAAGCTGCCCGGCGCCCCAACCTACCTCTGCACCTACGGCTCGGCCTCGACCAGCCAGGAGGCGGCGGTTGCTGCGCTCTTGGGGGAGACGGCGGTGGGGGGACGGCTGCCGGTGACGCTGCCCGGCCTCTATCCGTTGGGTCACGGGCTGGATCGTCCCCGCCGGGACCTGACCCTAGGGGAGGCGCCGATGGACGACGCTGCGGAATACCCAATGGCGGAGGTGGATCGTCTACTCGAAGGTTTCGTGGCGGAGGGAGCGTTCCCCGGGGCGGTCCTCGCGGTGGGCCACCGCGGTCGGCTCGTCCACCACCGGGCCTACGGGCGGCTGTCGTACGACGACGGCGCCCCCGCGGTGGAGGTCGAGACGCGGTACGACCTCGCCAGCCTCACCAAGGTGATCGCCACCACCACCATGGCGATGATCTTGGTGGACGAAGGCCGCCTAGACCTCGACCTGCCGGTGCGGGCCGTGCTGCCCCGCTTCGAGGGTCCGGGGAAGGAAGCGGTCACCGTCCGCCATCTCTTGACCCACGCCTCGGGGGTCGACTGGTGGGCTCCGCTCTACGAAGAGCTAGAAGGGAAGGACGCCTACCTCGAACGGATCCAGGCCATGGACCTGGTGGCGGAGCCGGGTACCGTCACCCGCTACAGCGACCTCGGGGTGATGCTCCTGGGGGAGGTCTTGGAGCGGGTGGCGGGGGAGCCGCTGGACGTCTTTGTGGAGCGGCGGGTCTTCGGCCCCCTCGGCATGGGGGCCACGGGCTTCCTGCCGAACCGGGCCCTGTGGAGCGCCATCGCCCCCACCGAGCGGGATCCTTGGCGGGGTCGGGTGCTCCAGGGGGAGGTCCACGACGAGAACGCCCACGCTCTGGGCGGCGTTGCCCCCCACGCGGGCCTCTTCGGCACCGCCGGTGATCTCTCCCGCTTCGCCCAGATGCTGCTGTGGGGGGGCGCCTATGACCACCATCGCCTCGTGTCGCGGCCGACGGTGGAGGCGTTCACCCGTCGCGCCGGCGTGGTGGAGGGGTCGGACCGCGCCCTCGGTTGGGACACCAGGTCTGCCACCGGGTCGTCCGCCGGGGGTCTTTTCTCCCCGGATTCCTTCGGCCACACCGGCTTCACCGGGACGTCGATGTGGATCGATCCGAAGCGGGAGCTCTTCGTCGTCCTGCTCACCAATCGGGTCCACCCGACGCGGGAGAACCGGCGGATCCGCCAGGTGCGACCCGCCGTCCACGACGCGGTGGTGCGGGCTCTGGGACTGGTGGAGAAGCAGGCGGGCCAGGTGGAGGTGGGGCTGGACCGACTGGCGTCTGGGGACGCAGACGTCTTGGCTCAGCTGGAGGGGCGTCGCCTCGGTCTGGTGGCCCACGCCGCGTCCCTCACCGCGGACGGTCGCCACGCCATCGACGTGCTGCGGGGTCTGGGCCTCGATCTGGTGCGGCTCTTCGGGCCGGAGCACGGCCTGCGGGGGCGGGCCGCGGCGGGGGAGTCGGTGGACGACGGCGTCGACCCGCGGAGCGGCCTGCCGGTGGTGAGCCTCTACGGCGCCCGCCGGGCCCCGTCCCCTGAGGACCTCGCCGATCTCGATGCCTTGGTATTCGACCTACAGGGGGCCGGGGTCCGTTTCTACACCTACGTCAGCACCCTGCTCCTCTGCCTCGACGCCGCCGCCGAGGCCGGTCTGCCCCTGGTGGTCCTCGATCGTCCCAATCCCCTCGGGGGGGAGCGGATCGAAGGACCGGTGTCGGCGCCGCGGGACGAGGTGGCCGCCAGCTTCCTCAACCTGGCGCCGGGTCCCCTCGTCCACGGCCTGACCCTCGGCGAGATGGCGCGGTACGCCAACGCCCGGAGGGAGCGTCCCGTCGAGCTTCGCGTGGTGCCGATGGGGGGCTGGACCCGTTCGATGACCTGGTTCGACACTGGGCTACCGTGGACAGCGCCGTCGCCGAACCTGCGTTCCCCCGAGGCGGCCCTGGTCTACCCCGGGGTGGCGTTTCTGGAGGCCACCAACGTTTCGGAGGGTCGCGGCACCGAAGCCCCGTTTCTGCGGGTGGGGGCGCCGTGGCTCGACGGCGCTGCGGACCCGCCGACGGTCCCGGGGGTGGAGCTGACGCCCACCCGCTTCGAGCCGAAGTCTTCGCCGGCGGCGCCGTCCCCCAAGCACCTGTGGAGGACCTGCGACGGCTGGCGCCTAGACGTGACGGATCCGAAACAGGTAGAGCCGTACCGCCTCGGCCTCACCCTGCTGAAGGCACTGTCGACGCACCCGGAGTTCACCTGGCGCGACCGCGGCGAGGCCCTCACCCGCCTGCTGGGTACCCCCGCGGTGCTAGAAGCCCTCGAACGGGGGGACCCGGTGGACGACGTGGTTGCCGCCGACGTCCCCGGTCACCGGGAGTGGCGAGAGGCCCGGCGTTCGTCGCTCCTCTATCCAGAGTAGTCCTTACCCGGAGTCGTCCTGCCCTGGAGCCTCGCTTGTGGGTCGTCCCGCGGTTCTGCGCGCGGCCTGCAAAACTCGCGGGTTCGTTGTGGCTTGGGCGTTGCCGTGTCCAGGTTCAGGGCGTCCTACCGAATCGGCCGCTGTTCCAGCTCGGACAGTTTCGGCCGTGCTCGAATCCGCGGGACTCGCTCGACCGCTGTTTGAATGGTGAAAGGCCGGGGTCGGGTCGTCCCGCGGTTCTGCGCGCGGTCTGCAAAACTCGCGGGTTCGTTGGGGCTGGGCGTGGTCGTGCCCAGGTTCAGGGCGTCCTACCGAATCGGCCGTTGTTCCAGCTCGGACAGTTTCGGCCGTGCTCGAATCCGCGGGACTCGCTCGACCGTTGTTTGAATGGTGAAAGGCCGGGGTCGGGTCGTCCCGCAGTTCTGCGAGCGGCTGACGTTCTTCCTAGGGTTGGACCGTGGACGACTCGGTTGGCAGAGGTGGCTGCGGCCACACGTCAGAGGTTTCGTCCGGGACGACCTCGAAGATCGCCAAGGGGGGCAACGACTCGACATCATGGAGGAGGCGTTCGAGGCTTTGGGCCGACATCTCGACGTGGGCCAAGCGCCAGGTCCCAGGGGCGAGGTTTGAGAGCTGGAGCACTGGGCCTGAGGGCGGAGCTGCCATGACCGAGCTCGTGTGGAGTAGGGCGCCGGTTTGGGAGATCAAGACCAGACCTTGGAGCTGCGACGGAGTCCACGGCTCCCCGGTCCAGGAGTAGAGGCGAGCGTGGCCACCCCGACCCGAGACTTCGAGCACGATTGGGCTCTCTAGAGCCCGCCGGACGCTGAGCCAGGGAAAGCCCATTGCCTCGACTTGAAGGTCCACCGAGCCCCCTTTGCCGGGTGGGAGGGTGAGGGCAAACCAACCCTCCGGGTCGGTGGTGAAGGTTTCCGTACCCGCCATGACGCCGCCCGATGGATGGAGGGGCGTGGTCGTCACACGGGCTTTCGGTATGGGATTTCCGGCAGCGTCCACGACCCTCACGGCGACGAGCCGGCTCTCTTCCAGAACGAGATCGAGGGGACCCAGGGACTCGTCGTCGCTCAGCTCCACTCGGCGAAGGGAGCTCTCCCGTGAAAACGTCCCTTCGGAGAGCTGAGCTGCAAGCATCCAGATTCCCGAGCTCAGAGCATCGAGCTCGAACTGTCCTGTCGCCGTGCTGCGGATGGACCTGGACTCCGCCGGTAGGGCGGAGGCGGTGACCAGGACATCCGCCACCGGTTGACCGGCGACATCGAGAACTTGTCCGAAAATCCTTCCCTCCGGAAGATCTAGAACCACCGGCTTCTCGGAGTCCAGGAACTCGACGCGCTTCAGTAGGGAGCGTCGCGCCGGGTCTTCACGCGGACTGGCGACAACGCGGTAGGTGCCGGCATGGGGTAGCAGGACTTCGAAGCGACCGTCTCGGCCGGTCTCCACCTGCACGACCGATGTCGTCAATGTCTTCGTATCGGCTGTTGGAATCAGCTGGAGGCGACTGGCGACCCCCTCGCCCCGTAGCTGGACCACGCCCTCGAATCGGGGCACTTCAAGCGACCAGGAGAGGTGGCGCGCCTCGCCCTCCCCGAGGTAGATGTCCTTAGCCGCGACGCTGTAGCCGAGCCCGTCTTGGGAGAGTTGCAGCTCCAAGCGCCAGTGGCCGGGGGCCAGAGATTCCCAGGAGCCGGTTCCTCGGGCTTCGAAGGTTGCGTGCCGGGCCTGTCCATCGCTCCAGCCGGCCGTATCCTGAGGGGTGGCGGCCCAGCGAGCGCCGAGCCGGGTAAGGAACTTGAGCGTCCTTGTTTCCACGCCGAGCACCACCTCTAGCCGGGCGGACGCGGGAAGCTCAGCCGCAAGGACGAGCCCTTGCCCGTCTTCGAGGGGCGGAGTGGGTAGCAACTCGGGGACATGCTCGCTGTCCGAAGGGTGGACGAGGACGGAGTAGGGGGCGTCGCTGTCTACGACTAGATCGCACCATCCGCGAGCATCGACTCGGCAGAACGCCAGGGCCTTCTCTGGCAGATCGCGGGCCGCTGGATCGGAGGGGTCGGCTCCTGGATGAAGCTCGACAGTGCTCCCCGCGGCGGGCTCCTCCGTTCCCCCCAGGGTGCTGTGGACGTGCAGTGTCGCCCCGCGGGATAGGGAGACCGTCCCGAGGCCCATGGGGACATCGGGTTCGAATGTCAGGTGGCGGCGCGGGAGAGGCGCGAAGGTGGGAACCTGCAAGAAGGAATCGAAACAGCCCGTGGGTACCCTCGCCGTCCACCGTCCGTCCAGCTGAAGGTCGGCGGGGAGGAGCCAAGAAGACGTGTGTTGACGCTGCGGTGCCGTTCCGCAAGGGACCAGGCGGACGTCGAAAAGCGGTGGCCACCGGACTGGGGGCGCCCCGTTGACGATGTCGAGGCGTCCGCTCAAGTCCGTCGCGGGAACCCAGTCGATGTCGACGGGGCCCGAACCGTTGCAGGCGTCCTGGTTCAAGGAAAGCGGCGTACTGACCCAGCCGGGGGCTTGGAGCACCAGCAGCGTGCCGTCGTGCTGTCCGCACTCGGGCAGTGCCAGCCGGATGCTGCCCAAAGGGTCCGATTCGCCTACAGGGACATCGATCCGTCGCCAAGTGCCCCCGTGACGGAGGTAGGCCGTGACGTCTTGCGAGGTTGCCGAGTCAGGGGTCTGGACCGTGATGCCACGGCTTTGTGTCTCGCGCGGGAGCTCAGCCGGAAGAAGCGCGGTGGCGACCCACAGCGTAAGCGTTGCTATGGCCATGGAATCGGATCAGCAGCTGCCGCCGGTGCACCGCGTAAACAGCGGAGTAGAGAAGTCCAGGGAACAGTCGCGGTACCTTCTTTGCGAGATCTCCCAGCCGTCCCTCTGAAGCCTGTCGCAGGTGTTACCCACGCAGCAGACGGCGATTCTCCCGAGGCCGAGGAGACCGGGTTTCGTCGCGCACTTCATGCACAGCCCGTGCGGAACCGATCCAGAGGATCCACCACACTGGTTATCCGGGTCGATGTGGCGTGGTGCCGGCGAGGTCCCGAGGTCGGTGGTCTCGACCACTGCATCCGCAAGGCTTGGGTCGACGGTGGTTGAGGTCTCGGAAGCGAGCAGCGGGCAGGTCAGCGTGGCGAGTACCGCGATAGATAGGGCAAAGCGAAGCACCATTTCGATCCCTCCCTTGGAGCACCGTTGTCTTCTTAGTTCAGATACAAAGCACATAAATTGTATTTAGACGAAGCGGGAAGCTCAAGTGGGAGGAGGGTCCGCCAGCGAAATCTCTAGAAAAGCCAAATAGCTTCAGCTGCGCAAGAAGCGGCCAGGGAAGGTCGCCCGACGGGGACCCGAAAGGAAGGGTGTCGCGGTAGGGACACCGGCGGCCGATCGAGCACCCTCGACGTCAGGCCCGCTGGCGGATCATCAGGACGGCGGTCTGGCTGCCGCGGATCACGCCGGCGGGTATGCGGCCGAAGACGCGGCGGTGGCGCTGGCGGCTGAGGCCTAGGACGACGAGGTCGACATCGGCGGCGTGCTCCACCACCGCGTCCACCACGCTGTCCCGGCGGACCACCTTGACCTCGTGGCGGCCGCTGGCCTCGTCGTCCGCTAGGAGCTGGATCTCCCGTTCCAGCCAGGCTTCTTGGTCGGCGTCGGCCCCGGGTAGGGAAATGCCGAGGTAGCGGACCTCTAGATCTTGGGTCCGCAGGAGGCTGCCGAGGAGGCGGGCCCGCAGGCTGCTCTGGTCCCGCCGGCCCCCCACCGGCACCAGCACCCGGCGCACCGTCGACGGACGCCAGCCGTCGGGGGCCCGCAGCAGAACGACGTCGCTGGCCACCTCCCGCATGAGCCACTCGAGGCTGGCTCCGAGGGCTTCGGGGTCGAGCCCGTCGTCGTTCCCGGCGTCGTCCGTCTGGAGGTCCCCCAGGCCCAGCAGCAGGCTCTCGCAGCGGTAGGTCTGGGCCACCCGGCGGATGTCCCGCCAGGGATCCTTGGCCACCGTCACCAGGGCTTCCGGTGACAGCTCGGCGGCGAAGGCGGTGGTGAGGGACTCCCCCAGCACCTGCTGGGCGTAGGCGAGCTGGGGGGGCACCTGGTCGGGGCGCCAGGTCTCCGGCGTCCGCACCACTGAGAGCAGCAGCACCCGGCCCACCTGGGCCGGCGCCAGGGCGTTCGCCACCATCACCATCGATTCGGCGCTGGCGGGGTTGGCGATGGGGACGAGCACCAGGGGGCTGCGGCCCCGCAGTCGCACGAGGGTCGGGTCGAGGGCTTCGGCGGCGGCGTCCGCCACCTGGGCGCGGCGGGAGAAGATCGCGTAGTAGAGCCCGCCCCCCGCCGCCAGCCAGGCGAGGGCGATGCCGCCGGCGGCGGGGACGCTCAGGCCCTGGAAGAGGGCGAGGGCGAGGCAGGCGAGGCCGCCCACCGCGGGCACCAGGGGAAAGAGGGGCAGGCGAAGGGACTCGGAACGGCCGCCGCCGCGGCGCCGGGCGAGGATGTTGGTCCAGTGGGCGAGGGCGAAGGAGATCAGGAAAATCAGGCTCGAAGCGGCGCCGGCGGCGGCGACGTCGGGGATCGCGAGGACCGCCACCACCACCGTGGCGGAGGTCAGGAGCACCGCCGCCACCGGGGTGCCGCGGGCTTCGTCGAGCTGCCGCAGGCGGGCCGGCAGGTTGCGATCCCGGGCCATCACCAGGGCGATGTGGGACGACGCCAGCAGGTTCGCCTGCAGGGCCGACGCCATCGCTAGCACCGCCGCCAGGATCACCAGCCAGAAGCCGGTCTTCCCGAGGTACGCCTCCGCCGCGATGGCCACCACCGCCTCCGGGTCGGCGCTCGCCATGGCGGCGATGTCGGTCCCCTCGGGGACCCCCACGGTGGAGATCAGGAAAAGCAGGGGCAGGTAGATCAGAAGGGCCAGGACCAGCGACGCCACCATGGCCCGGGGCAGATTGCGGCGGGGTTCCTTCACCTCGCCGGCGACGGCGGCGATGAGGTCGAACCCCTGGAGGGCGATGAAGGTGTAGCCCATGGCCTGGAGCAGGCCCATGCCGCCGCCGGAGAAGAAGGGGTCGAGCCGCTGCCGGATCGCCCCCTCCGGCAGGCTCGGCAGGGCCCACAGACCGCCGGCGATGAGCACGGCGAAGACCACCACCTTGCCCACGGTCTCCCACTGGCCGCCGCCGCCGGGGCGGCGGGCCAGGCCCCAGGTGTAGAAGGCCGTCGCCCCCAGGGCCAGGAGGGTCACGCACTCGCCGCCGCGGATCCACGTCGGCGGCGCGCCGGCCACCTGGCCCCACACCGCCTCCAGCACGATGGCGGCGAAGGTGCCGAAGCCGAGGGCGTAGAGCACCGCCGCCATGATCGAGGCGAACCACACCACCCAGCCCACCATGAAGGCCGTCTCCACCGACAGCACCTTCTTGGCGAAGGTGTAGGTGCCCCCCGACTCGGGGAACGAGGTGGCCATCTCGGCGAAGGTGAGGGCCGTCAAGAGGGCGATGAAGCCGTTCAAGGCGAAGGCCACCAGGGCGCCAGGGCCGGTGACCGCGAAGGCGACCCCCGCCAGGGCCAGGATGCCGCCGCCGACGATGGCGCCGACGCCGATGCCGGTGGCCCCCAGGAGGCCGATGTGCCGGGGGTCCGAAGGGGGGAGACTGCTCATTTCGGGGTCACGGGTCTTCCCGGGGCCAGGGGAGGCTGGCGGCGAGTCCGGTGGCGAAGGTGATGCCGGAGCCGACGAGGGCGTACCAGGGCCAGGCGAGGGACGTGCCGAAGAATACGGTGGTCATCACCGCGAGGCCCACCACCAGCCCGGCGAGGGCGGCCCGCTGGCCCACCCGGGGGGCGAAGGCGCCGAGGAAGAAGACCCCGAGGACGATGCCGGTGGTGAAGGCGGCGATGCCGAGAACGCTGGCCACCACCGACGACGCCAGCCACTGGCCGCCGATGCCGACGGCGATCTGGACGAGGCCGAAGACCACGGTGAGGCCCCGGGTGAGGCGCAGCTGGCGCTCGGGGGAGACGTCCTTTTGGGCGGTGCGGCCGGCGGCGGGGAGGAAGAAATCCCGCACCGCGGCGGTGGCGCAGGAGTTGAGGGAGCTCGACAGGGTCGACATGGCGGCGGCGAAGACCGCCCCCAGCAGCAGCCCGAGGAGCCCCGTCGGCACGTGGTCGAGGATGAAGCGGGCGAAGACCCTGTCGGTCCGCTCGAAGGCCGTCTCCGGCGGGAAGGTTTGGTAGAAGGTGAACAGGGCGACCCCGAGCACCAGGAAAGCGGCGAATTGGGCGAACACCACCAGCCCGCTGGACCACACCGCCCGCCGGGCGTCCGCCAGCCCCCGGGCGCAGAGGTACCGCTGGACCAGCATCTGGTCGACGCCGTGGGACCCGAGGGTGATGAAGGCGCCCCCCAGGAGTCCCGCCCAAAGGCCGTAGGGCTCGCTCCAGTCGAGCCGCAGATCCAAGGCCCGCCACTTTCCGGCCTCGGCCCCCGTCGCCACCACCTGCCCCCAGCCGCCGGGGAGCAGATCGAGGAGCACGACGAAGGCCACCGTCGCCCCCGCCATGTAGACCACGAACTGCACGAGGTCGGTCCACAGCACCGCCCGCATGCCGCCGAGGAAGGTGTAGACGATGGTGACGGCGCCGATGGACGCCACCGCCAGGGGAAACGCCAGGCCCGTCATCTCTTGGAGGACGATGGCCGAGAGGAACAGGCGCAGGCCGTCCGCCAGGCTGCGGGTGACGATGAACAGGGCCGACGCCGCCCGCTTGGCGGCGGCGCCGAAGCGGCGGTCGAGGACTTCGTAGGCGGTGAAGAGGGAACCTTCGAAGTACTGCGGCAGCAGCACGTAGGCCACCACGAAGCGGCCCACCACGAAGCCGAGGGCGATCTGTAGCCAGGTGATGTCCCGCCCGAAGGCGAAGCCGGGGATGCTCAGGAAGGTGACCGTCGACGTTTCGGTGGCGACGATCGAGACCAGGATCAGCCACCAGGGCCGGTCGCGGCCGCCCACCACGTAGTCGGCGAAATCGCGGCTCCGGCGGCCGACCCAGAGCCCGAGGCCGACGACCCCCGCAAGGTAGGCGAGGAGCACGGCGAGGTCGAGAAAGCTCAGGCTCACGGTGCCGTTCCCCTAGGGGGTCGACGCCTAGGGGCTGTGGTCTTCGCGGAGGTAGCTGGAGGGGAATCCACGTCGTCGGGCCTGAAACTCAAGGGATGTGGGCGGAGGAAACGGGGAGGCGCTTCGATTGCTCCCGTTTTCGGGCCGATGCTACTATTCCCGTGAAGTTCTAGTGAAAATGTTCATGGCCCCGGCGGTCAGCTTTGTCTTCTGCGGTTCGCGAGGTTCGGTCCCTGGGACCTGAATCCATCAGCCGCGGTGGGGCCCCGGGGCGAGCGCGAAAGGGACAACCGTATGCACTGGTCCGGGCCCCCACTCCACCGCCGTCTCCTCCTTCTGCTGATCGTCACCGGGGTGCTCGCCACCCTCGCCGCGCCTCCGGCGATGGCCCAGCTCACCGGCA
The DNA here is from genome assembly GCA_038748685.1 of Acidobacteriota bacterium. Lineage (GTDB taxonomy): Bacteria > Acidobacteriota > Thermoanaerobaculia > Multivoradales > J023 > JAUIJL01. Next base: position 27,709 of record JBCDIS010000002.1, read on the forward strand.
CCATCGCCGGTGAGGTGACGACCCAAGACGGCGAAGCCCTGCCGGGCGTCCTGGTGGAGGCGCAGGGGGACGTGTTGCCCCGACCGCGTACCGTGGTGACCAATGCCGGAGGCAAGTACCGGCTGCCCCTCCTTCCCCCCGGCACCTACACCCTGTCGTTCGATATGGACGGCATGGAGCCGGCGAAGCGGCAGGCCCGGGTGTTCCTGGACCAGACCACGACGGTGGACGTCTCCCTGCAGGTGGGGGCGGTGGAGGAGCAGCTCGAAGTGGTGGGGGCCGCGCCGGCCCTCGATGTTACCTCCGCCGAGCTCAAGACCGCCCTCGACGACGCCGTGATCGAGCAGCTGCCGGTGGGGCAGGAGTACCGGGACCTGGTGAAGCTGATCCCCGGTGTCCAGTACACCGAGGACGCCGTCCGCGGCCCCAGCGCCGGCGGTAGCGGACAGGACAACGTCTACCTCTTCGACGGCGTCGACGTCAGCGTGCCGCTCTTCGGCACCCTCTCCGCCGAGCCGTCGTCCCACGACATCGACCAAATCTCCGTCATCAAGGGCGGCGCCAAGGCGGTCGACTTCAACCGTTCCGGCGGCTTCACCATCAACTCAGTGAGCAAGTCCGGCACCGGCCAGTTCCGTGGCAACGCCAGCTACCAGCTCCAGAACGAAGACACCACCGGCGAGCGGGACACCGGATCGAGCGCCGAGTTCGAGGAAGACAAGGATTGGACCATCCTCAGCCTCGGCGGGCCCATCGCCCAGGACCGGCTCTTCTTCTACGGCTCCTACTACCGGCCCACCATCACCCGGGACAGCCGCTCCAACCTCTACGGCGCCGTCCCCGACGCAGAGAGTGAGCGGGACGAGTTCTTCGGCAAGCTGACCTTCAACCCCAGCGACTCGGTCTTTCTGAACCTGAGCCACCGCAACTCCGACCGCGAGAACACCGGCGAAGGTGTCACCACCGAGACCCGGGCGGGCTCCACGGCGGAGGGCAGTGAGGCCACCCTCGAGATTTCCATCCTCGAAGGCACCGCGATCCTCAACCCCGAGAGCTTCCTCAGCTTCAAGTACACCGACTTCGTCAATGACACGTCGTCGCGGCCGGACAACCTCCTGGATTTCCCCATTTTCGTCGACGGCAGCCTCGGCCTCGACATCGCCAACCTCGACCAGCAGGGCCTGTTTCTGGTGCCCCAGCCCATCGATGGGCAGGACGCCTTCAACGACTTCATCGCTCCCCTCGTCGACCGCTTCGGATTCCTCGAGAACGGTGCCCGCACCGGCGGCGGCACGGTCGGAGTCGGCTCGACGATCGACGACATCGACTTCGCCCGCCAGAGCTTCAAGGTGGCCTACGACTACCTCCTCGGCAACCACGAGATCCACGTGGGCTACTCCTGGTCCCGCGACGAAGAGGACCTTTCCCGCACCTCCAACGGCTGGGGCGTGCTCTCGGTGCCGGGTGGACGCACCACCCTGAGCGACGGAACCCCCATCTTCTACGAAGCCCGTTTCGAGCAGCAGAGTCTGCGGGACGCCTCCGGCGAGGTGATTCCACCCATCAACTCCCGCATCGAATCCCAGAGCTTCGAGATCAACGACACCATCACCCTAGACGACTGGACCATCAACGTCGGCGTGCTGGTGAGCAACGACGAGCTCTTCGGCCAGGGCCTGCGGGAGAACAGCGCCAACGTCTCCGGCTTCGAGCTGGCGCCGGGCAACCGCTACAAGATGTACGAGGTGGACTGGGACGAGATGATCCAGCCCCGCCTCGGCGTCGCCCGCAGCTTCGACGAGGGCCGGACCTCGGCCTACGCGAGCTACGCCCGCTACCACCCCGCCGCCAACTCCCTGCCGCGGGCGGCGTCGTGGGCCCGCAACCTGCGGCGCAGCATCCGCGCCTACTTCGACGCCTCCGGCACCTTGATCGGCGTCGACCCCGTGCGCTCCTCCTCCGGCAAGTTCTTCGCCGACGACCTCGATCCGCGGTCCATCGACGAGTTCCTCCTCGGCTACTCCCGGCAGCTGACCCCGCAGTGGACCCTGAAGGCCCACGCCCGCTACCGCTACGGCCAGAACTTCTGGGAGGACACCAACAACAACGCCCGGCTGCGCTTCGAGCCCCCGGACGGCATTCCGCGGGAGCTCTACATCCCGGACCTCGACGCCTTCCGGGACGAGGTGGGGGGGTCGTCGTACGTGATCGCCGAGCTGGACGACGCCTTCACCAAGTATTACGAGGCCAGCGTCGAGGCGGAATGGCGGGGCACCAAGGCCTACGCCCGGGGCTCCTACGTGTGGAGCCATTACTACGGCAATTTCGACCAGGACAACACCACCACCGTCAACGACGCCAACGCTTTCATCGGCTCGTCGTTCATCGCCGACGGCGCGGGTCGGCAGCTGTGGAACTTCCGCGAGGGGAACCTGCGGGGGGACCGCCGTCACCAGGTGAAGCTCTACGGCTACTACAACTTCGACTGGGACGGCACCCTCGGGGTCTACGCCATCCACCAGTCGGGCCAGCCGTGGGAGGCGTGGGACGTGGAGATCTACCGGCAGTTCACCTCCAGCACCAGCGACACCAGCCGGTTCGCCGAGCCCGCCGGGTCCAGAACCACCGACTCCCACTCCCAGATCGACGTCAGCTACACCCAGAACTTCACCCTCGGGGGGCGCTACAACCTCCAGCTCGTGGCGGACGTCTTCAACCTCCTCGACGAGCAGACGGGCTACAACATCCAAAACAAGCGCAACAGCGCCGACTTCGGAGAGCCGAGGACGTTCTTCGATCCTAGACGTCTGCAGCTAGCGGTGCGCTTCTTCTTCTAACTTTTGGCCCGCGCGATCGGGGCGAGCCCCGGTCGCGCGGGTCGTGCGCGCGGATGGTTGGCTGTGTCAAAGATTGCCACAGCGGTCGTCTCATGACACTCTCGAGGCATGGCACAACGACAGACCCTGAACGTCTCTCTTCCCGAAGCCCAGGAGCAGTTCGTGCGTTCGCAGGTCAGCACTGGTCGCTATCGGACCGCGAGTGAGGTGGTTCGCGACGGTCTGAGGATGCTCGAAGAGGCGGAACACCGTCGGCTGGTGGAGAAGTGGATCTACGCGGACCTGAGCGACGAAGAGCTAGCGCTCTTGCCCGAAGGATTGAAGCAGAGGGCCCGAGCCCACTTTCAAAGCCTCGCGGATGCAGCGGTGGAAGACGTCAAGGAGGGCCGGGTCGTCGACGGGCCAAGTGCCTTGGCGCGCATGCAGAGGGCGCTGCGGTCGCGCTCTGAATGAGTCGCTTTCTCCTCACCGAGACCGCGGAAGGGGACTTGGAAGAGATCCTCGCCTTCATTGTCGAGCGGGATGGCGTAGGTCGAGCCGAGCACGTCTTGGGGCACTTCCTCGATGCATTCGACAACCTGGCGGCCTCCCCAAGGATCGGCCACCGGAAGAGATATCTCACCGGTGACGCATTGCGATGGTGGCCCGTGTTTCGATTTCTGGTTCTTTACGATCCGGATGCCTCGCCGCTGACCGTGATGAGGATCGTTCACGGCGCACGGGATCTGGACCAGATCTTCGGCGGCACGCCGCGGCTCTCTCCCGAGGAGTAGTGGAAGACCGTGTCCGTCAGGCGAGGTGGGCGCGGTCTAGCCATTTCTCGACCGAAACGGGCCTGGCTGAGGCGAGGCGATCCAGCAGGCGGACCGGATCGGCGTCCACCGCCAGCATGGCGCGGGTCTCGGCGTGGAGGAAGCCCCGATCCACCATGCGGTCGAGCATGTCCACCAGGGGGTCCCAATAGCCGTCGACGTCGAGCAGTCCCAGGGGCTTGAAGTGGACCCCGAGCTGATTCCAGGTGAAGGTCTCGAACAGCTCGTCCAGGGTGCCGATGCCCCCGGGTAGGGCGACGATGGCGTCGGCCATCTCGTACATCCGCTGCTTGCGCTCGTGCATGGTGTCCACGAGGATCAGATCGGTGATGCCGTGGTGCGCCACCTCCCGCTTCACCAGCACCTCGGGTAGGACGCCGATCACCTTGCCCTGGCCCGCCATCACCGTGTCGGCGACGATGCCCATCAGGCCGACGTCACCGCCGCCGTAGACGAGGGTCGTGCCGCGGGACGTCATCTCCCGGCCGAGGGTGCGGGCGGCGTCGCCGTAGGCGGGGGAGGCGCCGGAGTTGGAGCCGCAGAAGACGGCGAGGGTGCGGAGCGTAGGCGAATCGGTCATGGTCGAAGCTCTCCGGGCAAGGGCGGATCGGTAGGTAGGGGAGCGGGGTTTGGGGCGGCGCCCGTGAAGGGCCGCCGGGCCGTGCGCATCTTGGTGGTTCGAGATAGAACGATGTTATACCGTCTGCCGATGGCACCACGACATGCGATTCATCCTGCGCCCCGCTCTGTTCCCCTCTCAGCTCCCCTCCGCCTCGGCGCGGTGTTTCTAGGCGCGGTGTTTCTAGGGGCCTTCGCCCTCATTTTGGGGGCCGCCTGCTCCCGGGCCCAGGACAGCGTTCCTTCGGCCACCGCCGACGTTGCCGCGGAGCCGCGGGCCGCCGGGACCCCCAACCGGCTGGCGGACGAGCCCAGCCCCTACCTCCGGCTCCACGCCAACAACCCCGTCGACTGGTACCCCTGGGGACCCGAAGCCCTGGAGACGGCGCGGCGGGAGAACAAGCCGATCTTCCTGTCGGTGGGCTACTCCACCTGCTACTGGTGCCACGTGATGGAGCGGGAGAGCTTTTCCGACCCCGAGATCGCCTCGTTGATGAACGCCAACTTCGTCAACATCAAGGTCGACCGCGAGGAGCGTCCGGACCTCGACGAGATCTACATGACCGCCACCCAAGTGATGACGGGGCGGGGGGGCTGGCCCAACTCGGTGTTCCTGACCCCCGACCTGCGCCCCTTCTACGCCGGCACCTACTTCCCGCCGACCCGGCGGGAGAACATGCCGTCATTCCGCATGGTCGTCGAAGGAATGCGGGCCTCCTGGCTCGACCGGCGGGGGGAGGTGAAGGACCAGGCTCGCAACATCTACCTGGGGATGGAGCACCTGCTGAAGGCCGGCCGGGAACCCGCCGGCCGGGTGGCGGAGGGGGCGACGGAGGCGACCCTGGGGCGGCTCGCGCAGCGCTTCGACGCCGAGCACGGCGGCTTCGGCGAGGCGCCGAAGTTCCCGTCCCCGGCGAACCTGCTCCTCCTCCTGGGGATCGCCGAGGCCGGCGACGGCGACGACGCCCGCCGCGCCCGGAGCCTGCTGGAGACCACCCTCGACGCCATGGCCCGCGGCGGGCTCTACGATCAGATCGGGGGCGGCTTCCACCGCTACGCCACCGACCGGCGCTGGCGGGTCCCCCACTTCGAGAAGATGCTCTACGACAACGGGTCCCTGCTGGAGGTCTACGCCCGCTGGCACGCCCTCACCGGCGACCCCGGGGCGGCCCGGGTGGTGCGGGGGACGGCGGCCTTCCTGGCGCGGGAGCTGACCTCCCCCCGGCGGGCCTTCCTCTCCGCCATCGACGCCGAGACGGATCACCGGGAGGGGGCCTTCTACGTGTGGACCGAGGCCCAGCTAGCGGCTGCGCTGAGCGCCGAGGAGCGATCCTTCGCCGGCCCCATCCTCGGTTTCTCCGGCGAACCCACGTTCCGGGACCCCCACGGCGGTGACCCCGGCGAGCCTCTGTCCTTCATCCTCCATCTCCCGGAGCCCCTGGCGGTCCGCGCCGCGGCGGAGGGAACCGACCGGAGCGACCTCCTCGCCCGGCTAGGGCCGATCCGCCGGAAGCTGCTGGACGCCCGTTCCACACGGCCCCGGCCCCTGACCGACGACAAGATCTTGGCGGATTGGAACGGCCTCGCCATCGCCGGCCTCGCCACCGCCGGCCGCCTCCTGGGGGACGACGACCTGACCCGCCAGGGGGCGTCGGCGGCGGACGCGGTGCTGGATCTACTGCGCCCCGAAGGGCGTCTCCACCACGCCTGGCACGTCGACGCAGGCGGGGAGGAAGGGGCACCCTACGGCGACGCCTACCTGGCGGACTACGCCTACCTCGCCCACGGGCTCCTGGCCCTCCACCGCGCCACCGGAGAGGGGCGCTGGCTGGCGGCGGCCCGGAGCTTGGTGGACGAGGCCTTGGAACGTCTGTGGGACGACGACGCCGGCGGCTTTTTCACCGCCGCGGCGCGGGAGGACCTCCTGCTGCGCTCCAAGGCTCCGGGGGACGGGGCCCGGCCCTCGCCCCAGGGGGTGGCGGCTTGGGTGCTGCTGGACCTCGCATCCGCCTTGGATGAAGGGGGGGCGGGCTACGCCGAGCGGGCGGGGGCTCTGCTGCGGGCCTTCACGACGCCGATGGAGCGCAGCCCGGGAACTTATGTGACCCTGTCCGCCGCCGCTGACCGCTACTCGGCAACGGTGGGCTCTGGGTCGACGGAGGGCTCCGGGTCGACGGCCGCCGGAGCGGAGGACGCCGGAGCGGAGAAGGCCGGAGCGGCGGCGGGGGGAGCCATCGCCGGGCTGGAGGCCCTGGCCCGGTCCAAGGTGTCGGCGGCGGCGGTGCTCGGGCCGGCGGCCGAAGACGGTTGGCGGACCTTCGAGGTGCGGCTGACCGTCGCCGACGGATGGCACGTCAACGCCCATCCCGCCTCCGACGAGTTTCTCGTGGCCACCGAGCTGCGCCCGGCCGGTAACCGAGGCCTCCGGGGCGTCGTCTACCCCGAAGGCCGGCCCCTGGACGCGCCTTGGGCGGAAAAAACGATCTCGGTGCTGAGCGGCACGGCGACCCTGCGGGGGGAGATCGCCCCCGGGGACGGCGGGGCCGCGGTGGAGCTGGTGTTCCAGGCCTGCGACGCCGAGCGGTGTCTGCCCCCCGTGACCCGTCGACTGCCCCTGGGGGAGGGGGGCGGCGGTTGAGGCCCGGCGGGCCGGCGGACGGAGGCCCCGGGACCGGATTCCGGCTGCGATCGACGTCGGCGGATCCACACCGAACCCACGTCCTCCGGCCGGGAAGGAACCTCGTCGGCAGCGGCCGGGACTGCGATATCCGCCTCGACGGGAGGGGCATCTCCCGGCGCCACGCGGAGATCGAAGTGGACGGGGATCGCTGCACGGTGGTGGACCTCGGCAGCAAGAACGGGACGACGGTGGACGACCGAGCCGTCACCCGGGGGGAGCTGGCGACCGCCTCGGTGGTGGCCTTCGGCGCCTCCGCCTGGCGCCTGGAGGACGTCGACGGGGACGACCTGGTGCTGGCGGTGGAGCTGGAACCGCCCCTGGGGGAGAAGTTTGATGGCGGTGTGGGGGAGGGAACCCGCGGCGACACCACCTACCTACGCACCGCCGACGGCGAGCCGCCGGACCCGCCGCCGGCGCTGCCGAAGGGTGCGGTGGCGGGGGTCTCGGCACCCATGCGCACCGTCTACCGACATCTCTCGACCCTGTCCCGGGGGGATGTCCCGGTCCTGGTGGTGGGGGAGACGGGGGTCGGAAAGGAGCACCTGGCGAGGGCCCTGCACGACGGATCCCAGCGCCGTGGCGGTCCATTCGTGGCGGTGAACTGCGCCGCCCTGCCGGCGGAGCTGATGGAGGCGGAGCTGTTCGGCATCGGCAAAGGGGTGGCTACCGGCGTCGCGGCCCGGCCCGGGCGGATCCGCCAGGCCGACGGCGGGACGCTGTTCCTCGACGAGCTGGCGGACCTGGCCCTGCCCCTCCAGGCCAAGCTGCTGCGGGTGCTCCAGGAGGGGGAGGTGGTGCCCCTCGGCGAGCGTCCGGCGACGGTGGACGTGCGCTGGGTCGCCGCCACAAACGTCTCCCTCGAAGACCGCATCGCCGACGGACGCTTCCGGGCGGATCTCTACTACCGGCTGTCGGGCTTCGTGCTGGAGGTGCCGCCGCTGCGGGACCGGCCGGAGGATCTCCCGGGGCTGGTGGCGCATTTTCTGCGGCTCTACGGCGCCGAGACCCACACCGCGGTGCGGGGGATGACGGTCAAGGCCATGGGCCTACTGCAGGAGCGGGACTGGCCCGGCAACGTCCGTCAGCTGGCCCACGAGCTGCGGGCCCTGGTCTACCGCTGCGCCGATGGCCAGGTGATCGACGCCGCCCTGCTCGGCGACGATGGCGGTCGGGGAGACGGCGGCGAGAAACGGGGGCCCGTCGAGCGGCTGGCGGACCGCCTCGAGCTCGGCGACGTGCCCCTTGCCGTCCACCTCGAAGCCCTGGAGCGCCGCATGGTGCAGCGGGCCCTGGAGTCCACCGACGGCAACCAGAGCGAGGCGGCGCGGGTCCTCGGGGTATCCCGCAACGGCCTCGCCAAGCGACTCCGGCGCCTCGGCCTGTCGGCCCGCTAGCCCGGGCTAGGGACAAGCCCTCAAGGCCGAAGCCCGATGGGGACTCCGCAGGGGTCGCTGTGGATCCATCCCCCCGGCGGCGGCTCCGGGTCGTCGGGGAAGCGCAGCACCAGGGTGCCGGTGGGAACGCACTCGCCGTCGATGAAGACCCACTCGGGGGCCACCGCCGACAGCAGGTGCCCATGCTGATCGTAGACTTCGAGGGCCGCACCGCCGGAGCCGAACCGGCGTCCTGCGGCGAGGCTGGCGGAGGAGCGCCACAGCTCGCCGACATCCAGCGCCTCGCCCCCCAGGAGCTCGCGGTAGCCGCTGGCGGGGGCGTAGACCCCCAGGACGTCACCGCCGAGGGCTTGGGGGGCGGCGAACGGCCACAGGCGCTCGTCGGGGAGCGTGGGGGACGGCGTCCGCTTCAGCTTGACGGGGGCCAGGAAGGTCCGTTCCACCGGGTCGTACCAGGCGATCTCGTCGTCGCCGTCGGAGTCGAGGTCGGCGACGACGGGGATCGCCGTCGTGCCCCGGGTCGTCGTCCCCGCGGCCTCCCGCCCGATGAGGGCGAGGGCGTGGACACCCATCGGGCAGTCGGCGCAGGGGGCTGCGGGATCGTAGTCCAGCCACAGGATCTCCCGCGACACCGGGTCGAAGAGGGCGGCGTGGGCCCGGTCTAGATGTCCCCAGGAGCCGCGCCAGTCTCCGATGAGGGGCAGCCAGCCCTGCCCGGTGCCGGGGTATCGATGGCCGGCGCACCGCAATCGCCCGGCGACGGCGCTATCGGTCTCGCACAGGTAAAACACGCCGCTGGCGCTGTTGTAGTAGCCGACCCGATCCGGTCCGCCGGGGGTCTCGGGGCTGACTCCGAGGGGGCTGCGGAAGGGGACCACCAGAACCTCGACGGTCCCCAGGGCTGAGGTTCCTAGGGCCGTGGTGAGTCGGTAGGTGAAGGTGTCGAGGCCGAAGAAGTTGGCGTTCGGCCGATAGGTCCAGGTGTCGCCGTTTTGAAGGATCGTGCCGTATCGGGGCGGTGAGTCGAGGGAGACGGCCGGGGGCGGAAAGGCACCGGCGGTGATGTCGTTGGCGAGCAGCTGGGCGGTGGAGAAGTGCAGCTCTTGGGCCTGGAGGCCGGAGAGGGAGTCCGGCCGCGGGGCGAGCCTTGCGGCGGGGGCGGCGGAGGTCACGGCGACGGGGGCGCTGGTCGCGAGGACCGCCCCCAGCAGGATCCCCGTGAAGGCCCTCGCCAGGGCCCGGAGGCCGGGTCTGGGGGTCGGTGGACGGCTCTCTATCGATGTGTTCATGGAAGTCTCCGGTAGAGCGAGTATTTGAGGAAGATCTGTGGTGTGTCCCCCCGGGGGGGTCAGGTCTTTGGAACGCAAAAGGGATGCCAGCTCAGGGCTCGGCTGGGTCGGGCCAGCGGGCGTTGAGCCAGGCGCGCACAGCGGCGATCTCGGGGGCGTTGCGGGCCGGGGCTTCGCCGTAGAGGAGGAGGGCTCCGCGGGCGAGGCGCAGGGCCCGTTCCGACTCCAGGTCGAGGGCGCCCAAGGTCCTGGCGAGGGCGAAGTCGGTCTTCGCCCGGGCGTCGGCCCGCCGGTCCGCCTGCATCTCGGGGGCTGACGCTCGGCTGAGCAGGGGGAGGGCCCGCTCCGGGCGTCCCAGGTCCAGCTCGGCGGCCCCCAGGGCGGTGTGGACGTCGGCGAGGCGACCGTGGCCCGTACCCAGGGCTGCAGCCCAGTACCCTTCCGCCCGAAGCAGGTGCGGCAGGGCGTCCCCCGGGCGGCCGGCGAGGCGCAGGCACTCCCCCAGGTTGAAAGCCGCCTCGGCGATGCGGGGGTGGCCGGCGCGGTGGGTACGGGTTTGGATGTCGAGGGCCCGTTGGAAAAGGGGGATGGCGAAGACGGGCTGGCCCTGTCGCACCTGGGCGCTCCCCAGGTTCGCCAGGGCGATGGCGACGTATGGGTGGTGGTCGCCGTGCCGTCGCTCGAAGACGCCCAGGGCTTCGGCGAAGGCGTCCCGGGCCTCGGGGAAGCGCCCCGCGGCGGTGAGGGCGCTGGCGAGGTCGGTGAGGGACATGGCGACCCGGTCGTGGTCGTCGCCGAGGGCGGCGCGGCGGAGGTCCAGCGCTTCGCGGTGACGGCGTAGGGAGCCGTCGAAATCTCCGAGCTCGAGGTCCACCGCCCCAAGCTGGGCGAGGACGCCGGCGGTGTGGGGATGCCCCTGGCCGAGGTGGCGACGATAAAGCTCCAGGGCGCCTTCGAAGGCCCCGCGGGCGTCCAACCAGCGGCCCAGCTCGAAGGCGGCGTCCCCGACCCGGACGAAGGTTCCCGCCAGCGACAGGTGGTCGTCGCCGAAGATCCTCGCCTTGGCTTCGAGGGCGGCGGCGTAGCGGTCTCGGGCGTCCTCCACCCGGCCCTGTCGCATCGCCACCAGTCCCCGCAGCTCTAGGAGCTCGGCCGAGAGGGGCCCCGGGGCGGTGGACCGCTCCAGCAGGGCCTCGGCCTGGTGGGCGCTCTGCTCGGCGTCCTCCGGTTGTCGCAGCAAATGGGCCTGGACCCGGATCCGGCGCAGAAATCCTCGGGCCGCGGCCCGCTGGTGGCCCCCCGCCTCCGCCGCCAGCAGGGCGCGGACCAGGGCGTCGTCGGCGCCGTCGCCGTCGGCGGCCGACTCGTGGAATCGGGCCCGTTCGAGCCAGGCCTCCGCCACCGCGGGCCAGTACCCGAGGTCCTCCGCCCGGCGGACGGCGTCGTCCGCCACCGCCGTCCCCGCGTCGTAGTCCGCCACCATCCACAGGGCCCGGGCTTCGGCGAGGCGGTCCTGGAGGGTGGTGAGGCGGGCGCGGCCCTCGGGGTCCTCCGGGAGCGCCGTCGGCGCCAGCAGGCCGCGGGCGTCAGCGCAGGCGAACGGAGGGGCGAGGGCCTCGTCGAGTCGGGCCCTCTGCTCAGGGGATGTCGAATCGACGTCGGCGACGATCTCCACCACCGAGGCGACGTCCCGCAGGGATCGGTGCAGGCACTCCATCCGCAGGTCGAGGAGCTCCGCGCTCTGGTCCCCCCGCAGGTGGGTCGCCTCGCAGGCGTCACGGTACATGGCGGTCCAGGCGGTTCCATAGGCTTCGAGGCCGGCGGCGATGGAGCCTTCCGCCGCCGCCCCAGCCTCCGTCGCCCCAGGGCCCGAGCCGCCGTATCGGAAGAGGAGGGAGCGGGCGGACGGTCCCCAGGCCGACGCCAGCCGCTCCGCTCCGGCGGCGCATTTCTCCAGGGGGTCGGGGGCGCTCCGCGAGGTCAGCAGCCAGGTGGCGCCCCAGCCCGCCGCCGCGAGGGCGACGGCCACCCAGGCGGCGGCCCGCCGTCGTCGCCCCGGGTCCCGGGCCAGGTCCTCCAGCAGGGCATCCATGGAGGGGTGACGGTCGTCGGGATCGAGCGCCAGGCCGCGGGCCAGGGGACGGCGCAGGTAGGGGGGCAAGCCGTCGCCGTCGTCCCCCGGGGTCGGCAGGCGTCCGGTCAGGGCGTGGAAGGCGACGACGCAGAAGCTGTACTGGTCGGCGGCGGGGCCGACCCCGTCGCCCCGCCGCTGCTCCGGCGCCATGTAGGCCGGCGTCCCGAGCACCGCGCCGACGCGGGTCCCGTCGCCCTGCACCTGGCCCTGGCTCTGCTCCTGGCCGGGGCCTGGGCGGGGCGACGGGATCTCCAGCCCGGGCTCCGTACCTTGGCTCGGTGTCGCCGCCGAGGCGCGGGCCAGGCCGAAGTCGAGCATCAGGACCCGGCCGTCGTCCGCCACCATCATGTTGGAGCCCTTGACGTCGCGGTGGATCAGTCCGGCGCGGTGTGCCGCCGCCAGCCCCCGCCCGGCCCGCAGCAGCACGTCCATCACCTCTTCCGGGGTCCGTCCCTCGGCCCGCAGCCAGTCGTCGAAGGTGACGCCCTGGACCAGCTCGGTGGCGATCCAGACCTGATCTCCGTCGGTGCCGGCGTCGTGCACGGAGATCACGTTGGGATGGTTGAGCCGGGCCAGGGCTCTGGCCTCGCGGATCAGCCGCGCCCCCCGCCCGCGGGATCCGGTCGGCAGCTTGAGGGCGACCCGGCGATCCAGCTCGGGGTCGTAGGCCGAATAGACGCGGCCCATGCCCCCTTCGCCGATGGGGTCCAGGACCACGTAGCGGCCGATCCCGTCGCCGCGGCGCAGCTCCGTCCGCGGGCCTCGGCCACCGAGGGTCTCGGTGTCGAGGGTCTCCGTCGGCGGGTCGGCGGTGTGGGGGTCGTTGGGTTCCATGGACACGGTGGTGTGTGGGCTGGGGCTGCCCCCTCGGTGGTCACCGGCCTGCGCACGGAGTGGGCGATCCGAAGGCTCGGGCGGGCTCCGGGTGGCTCCGGAGGCAGGTGAACCAGGCGCCGGAGCCGGTGGCACCTGACTTGCTCTTGGGGCCTCCGGGCACCGGCCTGATGGGTTCCGGTGCTCTACGACCTAGTACCTAACAAGCTTCGATCTACCAAGGAGTTGTCGATATGTTTCGACGTTTCCCACGATGTTCCGGCCTCCGGATCCTCGGCCTCGCCGTCATCCTTTGTGTGCTGGGGGCTTCCGCGCTCTTCCCGTCGTCTCCGGCCGCCCTCTCGGCCCCGTCGAAGGGCTTTGCCGGAGGAACCTCCGCTCCAAACGATCCTTTCGTCCAGGAGCCCATCCATCCGATTCCGGGCGATTTCCACGAGACCTACCAGTGGCCCCTCGGCTATCACTACCTCTTTGACGTAAAGGATATCGGGTACCAGGATGCCTGGGACCTGAGTCAGGGGCATGGGTATATCGGGATCCTCGACGGTGGGTTCGCCGCGTACCACGGCAACCGCGGGAACCACACGCCGTCCATAGGTATGCAGGAGATCGCCGGGCAGGTGTTCCGGCCCCAGGTGGACGGTCTAGTCACGGCCCTCGGAAATCAGGGTTCAGGGGGCCGAACCCTGACCCTGCGGCGGCTCGATCAGATCCTGTCGGCGCCGCCCCTGGCGACCGTCACCACCTCGGCGGGTGGACCCCGCTGGCGCTTTGCCCCCATCCTGCCGGTGACTCTGACCGCCGGAGTCGACTACGTGGTGCTGGTCGAGTCAGGGCCCGGTTCGGTGGTTCGGCAGACCCATGATCCGGGCTTCGAGTTTCCCCGCACCTTTGGCGATGTCACCCTGATGGGGGGCGTGCGCTACGCGCCGGGGGATACGTCGGTGACGGTGCGACCGGAGGAAGTGTCGGCGGCGACCGACATCGCCTTCAGGCCCGTCGGTTCGAACATCGATCAGCGGCCCTGGCGGGAGAATGCCGATCGCCACTTGGTGACGGTGCACCCCGACCTCGAGGGCAGCTTCCGTGAGCACCTGTCGCCGTCGTGGGGCTGGGACGCCCGCGCCGTCTACTTCGGTCAGAGATTCGGCCACGGTATCCACGTCGCCGGCCTGGCGGGGGCCGACACCGACAACGGCTCCGGCGTCGCCGGGGTCTGCGGCGGCTGCAGCCTCCTGCTCGGCAATTATGGTCTCGACGGCTATGTACAGAGGTTCATCGAGTTGGTGGACGCCGGGGTGCAGGTGATCAACATGAGCTTCGGGGACACCTTCGATCCGGTGACCCTCGGACCCCTGCGGGACGCCATCGAGGACATCGCCGACCGCCGCGACGTCGTGCTGGTGGCCGCCGCCGGCAACGACGGGCAGGCCTTCGCCGATTTCCCCGCCGAGCATCCGGACGTCCTCGGGATCGCCGGCACCGACCCCCTCGGTCACCTGTGGAGCGATCTCGGCAACTGCGCGAGTCCGGGGGACTGCGCCTCGAACTTCGGAGTCGGCGTCAGCCTGTCGGCCCCCGCCAAGAACGTCCTCTCCACCTGGTACCCGGGGAACGACTATGACGTCGCCGCCGGAGGCAACGGGGAGGTTCTGTGCGGCGACAGCCTCCACGGCGCCCCGGCCGACGGCTACGGCCTGTGCACCGGCACCTCCATGTCGGCCCCGCAGGTCACCGGCGCGGTGGGTCTGCTCCGCTCCGCCCACCCCTTGCTGCCGAGGGGCGAGGTGAAAACCGCCTTGGAAAGCACCGCCCGCAACACCGGGTCGAACCTCGGAGCTGGTCTTCTGGACGTGGGGGCGGCGCTGGAGATGACCCTCGGCGCGTCGGGTGGCGTCCAGGTGCGAAACCGCTTGACCCCCCTCTTCTCCCTCTACAGCGCGGCGGCGGAAGACTTTTTCTACACCACGGTGCCCCAGATGGCCGCTTCCGCTATCCAAGATAGCGGCCGCCGCGGCTTTGCCGACATCGAGGACCCCGACTACCCGAGCCCCGCGGCCCCTTACGCCAGCTGGTCCAACCACCCGACGGTGGCGGGCTACAACGCCTTCCCCGACGGCGCCGGGCAGGTGCCCCGGTCGAACGTCCACGTCTTCACCACCGATTGGAACCCCGCCACCGGCAACCGCGACCTGGTGCCCCTGTACCGTCTCAGCTACGTGGCCCCCACGGCCCAGAACGCGGCGAACCGGGACACCGGATACGCCACGTGGATGGCCGGGAACCACGGGGTGGAAGGTTTCCGCGCCCTGGGCTATGAGCTGGACGGCGTGGAGGGCTACATCTTCCCGCCGGGCGCAGCGCAGCCCGCCGGTACCGTCGGGCTTTACCGTCGCTACAACAGCGCCCGCAAGGACTCCGCCCTTCTGGTGGAGGGGGAGTCGATCCAGGGATACACCGTCTCGCCGATCCTGCTGGGCTACGTCTACGCCTCAGGCGTCGGCGGCGGTGTGGACAGTGACGGGGACGGCCTGATCGACGGCTTCGAGGCCCTGCTGGGCACCGATCCCGCGGCCGCCGACTCGGACTGCGACGGCGCGTCGGACGGCGCCGAGATGTCGCTGACGGCCCTGCCCACGGATCCCCTGGACGGGGCCTGCGGTCCCGATGTGGGGGTCGATCTCACCACCGGGTCGGCGCCGGGGGGCAACTACTCGGTCGCCGCGACGGTCACCGACTGGGGTCCGGGGGTGGCGCAGCAGGTGGTGCTGGAGGTTCTCTTCGAGTCCTCCCACTGGGATTGGTACGTCACACCCCCCGCAGGCTGCGCCTTCGTTCCCCCGGCGAAGGGAATCATCTTGATCGGTACCCGCAGTCTGTACCGCTGTAACCTCGGAAACCTCGCCGCCGGCGGGTCCCTTGTCCGCAGCTTCACGGTGCAGCCTTCGGTGGATCCTTCGACCCTCGCGGTCATCGCGACGGTGACCTCGTCGACCCACGATCCGCAGCCGGCGAATGACCAAGACATCGCCTACCTCAACGGGGGTTCATTGGTTCAGTGGGAAGCCGAGATTCCCGGTTGGGTGCCTACGGGCTCGAGCTACGTTTCCGGAAGCAGAGCAGCAAGGGGCGAGGCCTCTTCGACACCCTTGGCGGCTTCGCGAGTGAGCGGCCTCCAGCCCCCTGGCAATGTCCTTCCAGACTTCTCCGCTCGCGCGTCATGCGCGAATCGCGGATGAAGACCTTGAAGTTACGGACGAGTGTCGACCAACCACCGTCCGAGATGATCTAGCGCGTCCTCGGTGCCGCCGAGGACCGGGGCCCCAGGCGCTGCATCAGAGCCTGGGCCCCGGCGTCGTCTGGCACCGCGTCGAGGGCGCGCCGGCAGGCGGCTCGGGCGTCGGCCCGGGCCGTCTCCGGATCGAACCCGTGGCCGGGGGCGGCGGGCCCCCGGCGCCATTCCCAGCGCTTGGCCCACACCCGGCAGACGCCGGTGGAGGCGGCGGCCCTCTGGCGGGGGGTGCGGGCGAGGGACTCGGCCTCGCGGAAGCTGTCGACGGCGAGGCCGAGGTGTTCGTCGGCCCGGGCCTCCTCACCCTGGCGGTCCAGCTGAAGGGCCAGCTCCAGGTGGGCGTTGCCGATCAGGGAGGGGGGCTCGGAGGCGGTGGGCGTCTCGCGGGCGGCGGCGGTGGCGTGGGCGATGGCGGCGGCGTAATCGCGATCGAAGAAGGAGGCGACGGCGTCGAGGTAGGAGGGCGCTTGGGCGCCGGTCTGCGTCGGCGCGATGCGGCGGAGGGTGTCCCCCAGGAGGAGGAAGAGGACCGCCGCCAGGCCGAGGGTGAGCCCGGGCAGCAGCCGGCGTCGGAGGGCCGACGGGACCCGTTGCCGCGGCCGGCCGGACCGGGCCGCGACGGGTTCGCCGTCGAGGTAGCGGCCCAGGTCGTTCGCCAGGTCCTCCGGGGTGGGGTAGCGGTCCGCCGGAACCTTGGCGAGGGCCTTCAGCACCACGCCGTCGAGGTCGCTGGGCAGGCCCCGGAGCCGGTCCCTGGGGTCCTCGGCGGGTTCCGTCGACGGGGTTTCGGAACCGGTCGCCCGCGTCCGTTTCTTGGGAGAGCGTTCGGGACTGGAGGGCCGTCGGTGGAGGGGGCGACGGCTGGGGGGCGTCGGGGTGCCCTGGTAGACCGCCCTCAGCCGGCCGATGACGTCGCCGGAGGCGAGGTCCGGGGTGTGGAACGGGGGACGGCCGGTGAGCAGCTCGTAGAGCACGGCCCCGAGGCCGTAGACGTCGGTCCTGGGGTCGATGCCGTCGCCGGCGATCTGCTCCGGGCTCATGTAGTCCGGGGTCCCGAGGAGCACCCCCATGTCGGTGTCGTGGGCGTCGTCCGCCAGGCCGCCGGTGACCGCCTTGGCGATGCCGAAGTCGATGACCTTCGGGAAGCAGTCCCCCGGCCCGCCGACCACCAGGATGTTCGAAGGTTTGAGGTCGCGGTGGACGACCCCCTTGCGGTGGGCGTGCTGGACGGCGCCGCAAACCCGCAGGAACAGCCTGAGGCGGGCCGGCACCGACAGTCGATGCCGCTTCGCGAACTCGGTGATCGCCAGGCCCGGAACGTACTCCATGACGAAGTAGGGCAGGCCCGCCTCGGTGGTTCCGGCTTCGAAGATCTGGGCGATGTTGGGGTGGCTCATCATCGCCAGGGCCTGGCGCTCGAGCTCGAAACGGGCGAGGGCTTCGCCCACGGCCAGGTGCTCCCGAAGCAGCTTCACCGCCACCCGCCGGCGGACGGGGGCGGTTTGTTCGGCGAGGAAGACGCGCCCCATGCCCCCGCGTCCGATCTCGTGGAGAAGGCGATAGGGGCCGATGGAAGCCGGGGGCCGGCTCGGCGCGTCGGCCGGTCGGCCGGGGCGGCGGAGGTAGTCGCCGAGGTCGGTCTTCTGGCGTGGGGGGAATCGGGTCGCTGCGTCGTGCAAGGGCATTCCCGGGGCGGACGGTGGACGAATCCCGCGCGCGTCGCCGCGCGGGCACAGCTCGGTTCGCCAGCATCGGGAAGGGGCGGGGGGCCCCGAAGCAGCGCCGCGCCGGACGGCCGGCACGCGCAGAAGAACAGCAGGAAGAGTCTACCGTCTTGGGTGGGTTGCGTCAGTCTTTTCATAGCGAGTGAGCGATATTGGTCAAGCCTTGCAAGTGTCCGCCGGGCAAGCCTCCCCGATTGACGGGTTTTGCCTAGGGCTCTCGCCGATATTTGTGGAGCGTCACCGCTCTGGAGTCAGCCTCCGGAGCCATCCCCGCACGGAAACAAGGAGACACCATGCGCCTGACCCCGAACCTCCCCCCGTCTGTCCCAAGAATCCTCCGCCGTCCGGCCGCCGTCGCCCTAGGGACCTTCGCCCTGGCGGCCCTCGCCGTGGGGGCCTTGGTCTGGGCGGCTCCGGCCCTGGCGGATGACCACGACCACAGCCACAGTCACCCCATGGCCGACGGGGCGTCCCCGACGACGATGCCGGGTGCTCTGAATCGGTCGATGATGGAGGGATTCGATGTCCCCGTGGTGAGTGCCGAGGGCGGGGACTTCTCGCGGAACTACCGCACGACCTGCAATCCGGTCTTCGAGCGCTACCCCGTGGCGGGCCCCCACAACAACGGTTACGACGCCAACTGGCATAGCTGGAACTGCAATACCGCCCACAGCAACTCCGACTACTACCCGTGGCACCTGGGCAACGACATCTTCGGCGCCGAGGGAACCCCCATCGTCGCCGCGCAATCGGGAACCATCAGCTACTCCTTCTGGGACAACACCGGTGGCAAGGTGGTTTACGTGGTGGACGACTGCGGCTGGTGGCACTACTACGCCCACCTCAAAGACGTGGATCCAGGTCTCTACCTGGGGCAGTACGTGGAGGCCGGCACCCGTCTCGGCACCCTGGGCAGGACGGGC
The DNA here is from genome assembly GCA_038748685.1 of Acidobacteriota bacterium. GTDB lineage: Bacteria > Acidobacteriota > Thermoanaerobaculia > Multivoradales > J023 > JAUIJL01. The sequence continues at coordinate 46,246 of JBCDIS010000002.1, forward strand.
AACGCCGCCGGTACCGAGCCCCACCTGCACTACTCGGTGTACCCCGGCACCTTCGCCAACGGCGTCGATCCCCACCCCTATCTCCTCGGGGTGCAGAACGGGTCCTGCCAGAGCGGCAACGCCTGCAGCTGTCTCTACGGCATCAACGTCGACAACTTCGCCGTCGGAGTCCCGGATACCGACTGCGGCCACCGGGTGTGCGGCCTGGCGAACGAGCTGTTCACCTGCTCCGGCAGCAATTGGTCGAAGATCGGCGCCGCTGGTTCCTGCAACGGCTCGTGCTCCTGCCCCGGTGGCAAGTTCAAGAACGGCCGTGACATCCCGGCCCACATGACCCACTGCGGCTTCCGGGTCTGCGGCATGAACTCGAAGTACTGGGACTGCACCTCGTCGGGCTGGAGCAACACCGGCCTCAACTGCAGCTGACGCCCCCCACAACGAGTCCTATCGGAACGCCCGGGGTGAGCCCTGTGCCGCTCCGTACCTTTTTCGTCGTCGACGATGAAGGGTTTGGGCAGCGGTTCTCGCCGATACCCGGTGATTCCCGTCATCACCATGGGTCCCTTCGCAGCGGACCCACCCTCGTTCTTTCCGGCGGCCATCCGTTGGCGTCTTGCCCGCACCGCGGCCCTGCCCGTATTGCGGCCCTGCCCGTATTGCGGCCCTGGCGTTCGGCGACGGTTCCGTCCAGGAGATGCTCGATGCTCAAATCGTTCCTGTCGTTTCCCGTCACAGCTCTACTCTTCTGTCTCGCCCTTCCGGCCTTGGGCGCCCCGTCGCTGTCGGCGGATCGCGAGCCGGATCCCTGCTTCGAAGCCTGCGCCGCCGTCGAAGCGGGTTTCGTCGACGCCTCCGTCACCGAGGGGCTCTGCCACTGCGACCGCGCCTTCGGCATCACCCTGGTCGAAGCGCAGCGGGACTCGGGTCAGACCTGGTGCGCCCAGCAACCCGGTATCGCCATCGATGCCCGCAGCTCCGAGAAGCGCCCCAGCGGCTCCGACTGGGCCGCCATCGCCACCCCCCTGTGGATGCGAACGGTGGCCCACAACGGCGAATACTCGAAGATCCGCGACCTTTACTACCGCCACCACGGCGCGGTGAAGATCCTCGCGGTCGTCAACCAGGAATCCCTCGGCGCGGCCCTGCCGGCCAACAATGCGAACTACTGGACCTGGTCGAGGTACGCCGACGCCTATGCCGCCGCGGCGGTGGACCTGGCCCGCAACTACGGCCAGTTCATCGCCGCCTACGAGCTCTGGAACGAGCCGGACCACATGGGGATCCCCACGTATCGCGCCGCCCTGCTGATCCAGCGCGCCGCCCTCGCCCTCAACCGGGAGGGGATCGACGAGCCCTTCATCACCGGTGGGATCGTGGCGTCGCCGCCGGGCTGGACCGACTACCTGAGCCAGATGATCTACTACATCGGCTCCCAGGCGTGGCCCCTGATCGACGGCGTAGGTCTCCATCCCTACAACCATTCCGTGGATGGACATCCTGGGGATGCGGCTTGGGGCGACATGGAGGCGACGATCCTGGAGGCCCACCGGAGAGGCTTCTACAAGCCGGTATGGCTGACGGAATTCGGCCTGGCGGAGGCCGTCGGATCCCCGGACTGGGGCCGCCAGGCGGTCTTCCTGGACAAAGCGTACGACCTTTTCTACGACCTCGGGCCGAACGTGGTGCCCCACGCCTTTTGGTTCGCATTCGACGACCGGGTCTACCAGCAGCCCAACCTGGAGCACTGGGGGTTGGTGAACTACAACCACGCTAACCTGCGCCTGGCCGGTGAGTTCTTCCGCAACCATACGAAGGAAGTCCAAGGGAACCTCGCCTGCAGCACCTGGGACGGCGACGTGGACGGCTGCGACGCCCACGGCTGGGGGACGACCCAGGACTGTGCGTATTACTTCTGTAGCGGCAAGTGCCGTCCCCGCGGCACGTCGAACTGTCAGGCCGGCTGTTCTCAATACTGCAACGGCACCAGCGCCGACCTGCCCTGCAGCACCTGGGACGGCGACCTCCAGGGCTGTGACGCCCACGGCTGGGGGACGACCCAGGACTGCGCGTACTACTTCTGCAGCGGCAAATGCCGTCCCCGCGGCACGTCGAACTGCCAGGCGGGCTGCTCGAACTACTGCTGTAACTGATGCGCGAAGGCCCCCGCCGGTGAACCGACGGGGGCCCCTTTCAGCAACGATCCAACGGGGCGCCGATCAGCGGGCTTCGACGATGATCGAGCGGATGGCGTCGTTCCAGCCGAGGTTTTGCAGGTTGCCGGTCCCCGACCCGTCGAGCACCAGGGGGGTGCCGCGGAACCCGGACTGGCGGTAGGCGCGGACCTTTACCTGGTTGCCGACGTAGATCGACGAGATCCCCCAGCCGTCGAGCCCCAGGTCCCGGAGGTCCCCCTCGTCGTAGCGGCCGGGCTCCAGCATCAGTAGATCGCCGTGGTAGCCGGCGTTCTGGTACGCGGTGACGTAGCGATTCCTGGGGGCGATGATCACCGACTCGATCCGGTTGTCCCAGCCCTTGGGGCCGAGGTTGTTGGTGGAGCTGGTGAGGAACGTCCAGTTGTTCCACCAACTCTGCCGGTCGAAGGCGACGATGTCGACGCCGAAGAGCTGCATCGAGGAGATGGTGGTCGGCAAGATGCCGAAGGAGTCCCGGAGCTGGGTATAGGTATAGAAGCCGGTGGGGACGTGGGCCCGGGTGCCGGTGTAGCCGGTTCCCGAGTAGAAGGTGGCGTAGGTATTCTCCCGGTCCCGCACCTCCACCGAGTGGATCCAGTTGTCGTAGTAGTACCGATCCACATCCGGCAGGTTGTGGCGCACCGTGGCGTAGGGTCCGACGCCGTTGGGGCTGTGGTACATCCGCAGTTCCAGGTGATCGTGGATGGCGAAGGAGTCGGTGTTCTTGGCGTAGGTGCCGAGGTCCGCCTCCGTGCTGAGGCCCCGGGGAATGGCCAGGTCCCAGCCCCGGTACTGGGTGTGGTCGAAGGCGACCACCGCGTCGTCGACAAAGGTGGCGGGCAGGGTCAGGGTCCAGTCGCCGAGGAGGCCCCAGGAGTAGCTGCGCTTGCGCTGGATATCGATCAAGCCGGCGTCCTGGGAGGAGACGTCGAATTGCCGGAACCAGCCTTCCCCCCAGGGGGCTCCGGGGGACGCCAGGGCGTCGGTGAAGCCCTCCGGCCGGTCATTGAAGTCCTTGGACCGGGCCAGGACGGCGACCCCCTCCAGATGGAAGAGATAGGACTCCGCCTGCTGCGCCCAGCCGTAGTCGATATGGTTGAAGGGTAAGGACTCGACGGAGAGCGGAGAGTTCACGTCGCAGCCGTTGTGCAGGTAGAACGCCGGGTCCAGATGGTCCAGGGCGCCGTTGCGCCAAAGGGAATGGAAGAGACGCCGGTCGGCCTTGTCGTTGATCTTGGCCAGGGTGGGGGCGAAGGTGTCGCCGCCGGGGGAGCGTTCCCAATGCCAGATCTGCGGGCCCACTTCTTGATGCAGCTGGTTGCGGTCGTAGTCGCCCCCGACGAAGGTGCCGGTAGAGTCGGCGTGGGTGTGGACCGATTTGAGGGTCCCGTTCTCCTTCAGCCAGCGCACGTAGTCCACCATCGACGGGTCCTTGGGCGCGGTGAAAGGAGCGGCGAAGTCGTCGGACGCCTGCTCGCCGAAGTTGCGGGTCGAGGCAATGGGAAAGTCCCCTTCGGGAAAGGTGAGGGCGGTGCTGCGGAACGGCCCGTCGGTGTCCCCCGCCCTTTGGGCATGGTTGCGATCGAGGTATTCGAAGAGGAGCTTGTACTCGAGGTCGAGGTCATGGACCCACGCGGGGCCCGAGTCCGGCACCACCGCCTGGGGACGGCCCTGGTCGTCGAGCCAGCCCTTGCCGTTTTCGTCCCGAAAGGCCGGGTCGGGGATCACCGCGAGGCGCTTCGCATCGATCCGGGAGATCTTGAGCTCGGGGCGGGCGATGGGGTTTTGCAGCAGCCGGTCGGAGGGGCTCAGCTCGGGACCCCGGCGGATCTGATGCATGTAGATCTCGAGCACGGAGCTGTCCTGGCCGGTAAGGGTGTAGAGGTCGTCCTTCACGTAGAAGACGTCCTCGAAGGCGACGGTGCCCGTCACGAAGTCACGGCTCTCCAGCAGGCAGTCCTCGCAGGGCCACGGGCCCGGGTTGCCCGGCGACTCCTTGAGATCGACGGCGTTGAAGGACCGTAATTCGGTGGGGTGCTGGAGGTAGGTGTCTTCCCAGCGGCCGTCGAGGTCGCCGAGGACAAGGTCGGTCCGGCGGGCGAGGGGCTGGGGATGGGAGGTGATGCGGTCGTCGTGCTTTCTCCACAGGAGTGAACGCACCACCGATGCCTCAGGGAAGTTGCCGATCAGGACAGCGCCGCGGAAGCCGCCGTAGGAGTAGGAGATGGAGCGGAAGAGCTCCCGCATGGCGAGGACGGTCCTGCCGTCTTGGTGGGCGTCCTCACCGCTGCTATGGCCGTAGACTTGGGTCTCCACCACTTGCATGACGTAGCCCTGGGCGAGGAGGTCCTGCCGCAGCCGCTGCAGGCGGTCCGCCAAGGCGAAGAACACGAAGGGGTTGCCGTTGGCGTCGGCGAGGCGCTTTTCCAGCAGTACCACCACCAGGTTGGAGTTGGTGGGGGTGGGCTGGCCGTCGTCGAGGATCGGGTTCAAGATCTGGAGCTCTGCGTCGCCGTCGCCGTCGTGGTCGAATCCCTCGAAGTCGGCGAGGATGTCGCGAAGGTCCGCCGCCGAAGCGGCAGCCGGCAGAAGCAGAGCGGCGCAGAGGAGCGCGAAGAGGAAGGGGAGAAGCCTGGAAGGGGCCGTGCCCCGGGTTGTTCGGGAGAAGTTCAAAGCAATACCTCCTGGATGGAGTGGATGTTCGATGGTGTGGCCCCGCGGCTGTGTCCGGGGCCGTTCTCCATGGGCTATGCCGCCGCGGCGATAAACCCGCCACCCCGATCGAAAAACCTTGGTCCCGGACTCCGCATCGCGGCTTGACACCCCCGCGGTATCTCCCTAGGGTCTGTGGCATCACAGATGAAATAGCCGGCGCAGGCTCGAGCTCGAGGGCCAAGGCGGCGGAGCCACGGAGGTAGACGTGAGCGAGACTGCAGCCAACGGCAAGCCCATCCGGCGCGGGCCGTATCCGGAGATCACCCTGCCCGCGGTGCTCGTGGGCTACGCCATCGGCGCGCTGATCGCCCTCTCCATCGGTTACCTGAGCCTCAAGCTCGGGTTCTCCATCGAGGGCTCGGAGCTGGCGGCGATCCTCGGCTTCGGCATCCTGCGGGGCCTGATGGGTCGCCACTCGATCATCGAGAACAACATCAACCAGACCATCGCCAGCGCGGTCAACGGCGCGTCGGCGGGGATGATGTTCTCGCTACCGGCCCTCTTCATCCTCGGCTACACCGACTTCAACAAGCCGCTCACCATCCTCGGCTGCATCGCCGGCGCGGTGCTCGGAATCGCCTTCATCATCCCGCTGCGCAAGCAGATGATCGACTTCAACCGCCTGATCTACCCGGGCGGCGTGGCGACGGCGGCGATCCTGCGCTCCCCAGGCGCCGGGGTCCACAAGGCGAAGCTGCTCCTGGGGGCGGCGGCGATGTCGGGGATCCTCCACTACGCGTCCGTCTCCACCGGCGTCGAGTATTGGAACCTGGGGGCGCAGCTGGGGATGCCGGACTACATGAACGGCATCTGGTACCTGTCCCTCCTGACCATCGGAACGGCCTTCATCGCCGGCCGCGGCGGGGTCTTCTTCGTCGTCGGCGGTTTCCTCTGCTACTGGCTGCTGGCGCCGATCCTGTCGTCCACCGGCCGGCTGCCGGAGATGGAGGGGGGCGCCATTACGGGCTACCTGCGCAGCGAGCTGTTCCTGCCGGTGGGGATTGGCATGCTGATCGGCGGCGCCCTGATGGGGATCGTGCTGGCGATGCCCCTGGTGCTGTCGGCCATCCGGTCCATGCAGTCGGCGGCCCAGACCCGCACCGAGATCTCCCGCGACGAGATGCCGATTCAGATGCTCTACATGGCGGTGGCCGCCGCCTTCGTGGTGCTGACGGTCATCGCCTACATGTCGGTGGAGCAGATGGGGATCGGCCGGGGCATCCTGATGGCGATCCTCGGCACCCTGTGGATCTGGGTCGCCGGGGTGGTGCTGGCGGAGTGCATCGGACGCACCAACTGGTCCCCCCTCTCCGGCATGACCCTCATCGGCGTCACCATCCTGATTTTCGCCGCCTCGGGGCTCGGGGACCGGGCGACGGTGGTGGCGGCGGTGGTGGTCGGCGCTGCGATGTGCGTTTCGATGGCCCAGGCCACCGACCTCATGCTGGACCTCAAGACCGGCTACCTGATCGGCGCGACGCCGAAGAAGCAGCAGATCGGCCAGCTCCTCGGCACCTGGCTCGGACCGATCTTGGTGATGGCGCTAATTCTGGTGCTACACCGCGCCTACGGCATCGGCAGCGAGACCCTGCCGGCGCCCCAGGGGCAGGCCCTGGCCTCGGTGATCCAGGGTATCCAGGGGGGCGACGTCCCCCACTTCAAATACCTGGCGGGGGCCGGCATGGGGGCGGTGCTCTCGGCCAGCGGCATCGGCGGTCTGGGGGTTCTGGTGGGGCTCGGCTTCTACCTTCCCTTCCAGATTCAGCTCACCTACGCCATCGGCACGCTGCTGCGCCTCGGCGCCGACAAGTTCCTCGGCCACCGCTGGAGCGAGGACGTGGGGGTGCCGATCGCGGCGGGTCTGATCGTCGGCGAGGCCCTCGTCGGAGTCGGCCACGCCTTGACCCTGGTTTTGACGGCGTAAAAGGGGACGACGATGAAGACTTTCGGCTACCTCTTGATCATCGGCGGGTTCATCGGCGCGGCGTACTTCACCGTTCTCGATCCGGTGGACGTGCCCCCCGTCCCCTTCCTCGCCTTCCTCGTGGCCAGCGCGGCGGGGGTCGCCCTGGTGCGGGTCGAGGCGCATCGCTCGGCCAACCGGGGTGAGCACCTGGCGGCCAGCATCGAGGCCCTGGGCCAGAGCCTGGAGCGGCTGGCGGAGGAGTCCAGCCGCTTCGACGCCGAGAAGGACTCGATCGACGTCTACGATCTGCGGCTCGAAGTGGAGCGCCGGTTCCCCGAGCACCTCGACGCCTTCGTGGAGGCGCGGGAGAGCCTCGCCCGCAGGTTCGGGCTCCAGGCGTACGCCGAGGTGATGAACGCCTTTGCGGCGGGGGAGCGCTACCTCAATCGGGTATGGTCGGCGTCCACCGACGGCTGGATCGACGAGGCCCACACCTACGCGGAGAAGGCGAAGCGCCAGTTCCAGGACGCCCTGGAGACTTTCCGGGCGCTGCCGTCGGGCTGAACCGTCGGCGGGGGAGACCGGCCCCTCGAAGGGGTCGGATCCGTCGCGGATTCGGCCCCCGTATGTCGCGTTCCCTTGTGTCAAGATATCGACCGATCCGAATATGCGACCCCTGCCCGTCGGGCGCGGGGCGGCATCGCCCCCCACCTCGGCGGTCGTGTCTATTTCTTCCAACCTGAACCCGTCCTCAGGAGGCTACATGTCTTACCTCACCCTCACGCGCCGCGCCGCCGGCGGCGCCTGCTCCGCGCTGCTGCTCACCGCCGCCCTGGCGGCGACCACGCCGGCTCCGTCGTCGGCCCAGCTGCCGCCGGACCTGGACATCGAAGAGGTCACCAACCTCCCCGACACCGTCGCCATCCGCAACGCCGGTGACGGCAGCAACCGCCTGTTCCTCGTCCAGCAGCAGGGCATCATTCGCATTTACGACGTCGACACCGACACGCTCCTGACCACGCCGTTCCTCGACATCCAGTCCCTGGTGGACGACGGCGGCAACGAGCAGGGGCTCCTGGGTCTCGCCTTCCACCCCAACTACGAGATCAACGGCCTCTTCTTCGTCAACTACACCTACGACCCGGGTCCGGGCCTCGACCGCACCCGCATCGCCCAATACGAAGTCTCCGCTGGCAACGCCAACGTCGCCGACGCGTCGTCCGCCGGCACCATCCTCGAGATCGAGCAGGACTTCGGCAACCACAACGGCGGCGACATCCATTTCGGCCCCGACGGCTTCCTCTACATCGGTATGGGGGACGGCGGCAGTGGTGGCGACCCCAACAACCGAAGCCAGGATCCGAACGAGCTGCTCGGAAAGATGCTGCGGATCGACGTCGATCCCTTGCCCAGGGGTGGGGCTTCGGACTGCGGCCTGGTGGGTAACTATCAAGTTCCTGCGAGCAATCCCTTCGTCGGCGACGCCTCCACCTGAGACGAGATCTGGGCCCTCGGGGTGCGCAACCCCTGGCGCTTCAGCTTCGATCGGGCCACCGGCGACATGTTCATCGGTGACGTCGGCCAGTCGGCGCGGGAGGAGATCTCCTACCAGCCCGCCGCCTCCACCGGCGGTGAGAACTACGGCTGGCGCTGCTACGAGGGCAACGAGCCCTTCAACACCAGCGGCTGCGGGTCCATCGGCGATTACACTTTCCCGATCCTTGACTACAACCGCACCGGCGGCGCCTGCTCGGTGACCGGCGGCTTCCGCTACCGCGGCGCCATCGACGGCTTCGGCGGCTACTACGTCTACGCCGACTACTGCAATGGTCGCATTTACGCCGCCAACAACCCCGGCGGCGTGTGGTCGACCCAGATCTGGCGGGACACCAGCCTGTTCATCACCACTTTCGGCGAGGACGAGAGCGGGGAGCTCTACCTCTCCAACCAGAGCGGCAACATCTACCGCTTCACCGGTCCCTCGGGGTCGATCTTCGAAGACGGCTTCGAGTCCGCCGACCTCCTAGCCTGGTCCAGCTCCACCGTCGACTGACGGAGACCGGACCCCTCCGCCTCGGCCGAGGGGTCCGGCGTCAGACGCCGAAGTCGAGGGCGTGGTCCAGCATGGCGTCCCCCTCGAAAATGAATCGGCCGTAGAAGGTGTCCCCCGCCAGCAGGCGGGGGAGCCACAGCCGGTCGTCGGCCCACATCTCGTCGTAGGGGATCTCCCCCCGGCGGGTCCACAGGGGGATCGCCTCGTCGGTCTCCCGGGCTTCCCCTTCGTGGCGTTCCGCCAGGAAGGCGTGGACGTGGAGGCTGTAACCGTCGACGAATTGGAAGAGCAGCTCCCCCCGCTTTCGGCAGCCCAAGGGGGTCACGTGGAGCTCTTCTTGGACCTCCCGCACGGCGCACGCTTCGTAGGTCTCGTCCCCCTCCAGCCGTCCGCCGGGGGCATTGACCTTGCCGGCGCCGAGGCCGCGCTTCTTGCGGATCAGCAGGACCTCGTCACCGCGGGTCACAAAGGTCAAGGTGGCGCGGTCCACCGGCCGCCAGGTGGCCCAGTCGATGGCGTCGACCCGCCTCGGGACCTCGGATGTTGTCGTCATCCAGCGAGCCTACCGCCGGCCCCGGTGGGCGGTCAAAACCCACTTCGCCGAGATTCCATGTAACCCCGGCGGCGGTAGCGCATCTTAGGTGGCGTAGATGACAAACAACCCGGCCCGCCGAGCGCGGCCGTTGATATCGAGCCAAGGAGATACGCCATGAGCCAGTTCCAAGTCCACACCCAGGAGACCGCCCCCGCCGCCGCCGACACCCTCGCCCAGGTCGAGAAGGGCTACGGATTCCTGCCGAACCTGATCGGCGTGATGGCGGAGGCCCCCGCCCTGGCCGAGGCGTACGTGGCCGTCGCCGGGGCGTTTGGCAAGAGCTCCCTCTCCGCCACCGAGCAGCAGACCGTGCTGCTGGCCGCCAGCACCGTCAACGGCTGCACCTACTGCGTCGCCGCCCACACCACCGTCGGTCAGATGACCAAGGTGCCGGCGGATGTCCTCGAATCCCTGCGGGCCGGTGAGGCCCTCGCCGATCCCAAGCTCGAAGCCCTTCGCCGGCTGACGGTGGCGGTGGTGGAGAGCCGCGGCTGGCCCTCCCAGGAGTTGGTCCAGGGCTTCTTCGATGCCGGCTACGGCAGGCAGCAGCTCCTGGAGGTGGTCCTCGGCGTCGGCCTCAAGACCCTCTCGAACTACACCAACCACCTCGCTGACACGCCCCTCGACGCCGCCTTCGCCGCCAACGCCTGGCAGCGCAGCGAGGCGGCCGCCTGACGGGTCATCGATCCCAGGAATGCTTGAAGCGCCCTCCGGGAGGGGGGCGCTTCCCGCGTCTAGGCCTTCCGACCCACGTGACCTGAGGTCATTGGGACTCGCAGCGAAGGCTCGATCCGACCGTCCGGCAGTGGACGCCGAGATGCTTCACGGTCGGGGCGCCCCACTCCGCCCGGACCGTCACGAACATATGGGAGGCGACCGATCGATCGCCTATGGCCGACGGCCGATAAACCCAGGTTCGAAGCGCCGCGCTGGAAATGTCCGCCATCTCTGAATCGTCCACCTTCATCGGCTCCACCGTCCGGACGCAGCCGTAGCGATCCATCAAAAGCTTGAAAATCATCACGTGACGGGAACCCGGCGCCAACTTGGAACCGAAATACGGCTGCGGGGTGTGGAGTCTCTCGGGGCGCTGAACCCATGGCATCGCCGCCGAGAGCTTCCGAGCTTCTTTTTCAGATACGGCGTCCATGGCAACCGGTCCGCCGCCCGGCGATGTTTCCCTTTGCAGGAGGCCCTCGCAGAGCTTGATTCGGACCGAGCGATCGAGGTCCGGGTCCAGGTCGCCATCGAGGAGATCGCGGTAGGTGCCGAAGGCCTCCTCCCAACGTTCGAGATGGGTGAGGACCAGGGCGTGGCTGAACCGCGTCGCGTCGGTCGGCGTTCCGTTCGCGGCGACGGCTTCGAAGGCCCGGGCCGCCGACTCCAGCTCGGCCACTTCGGCGTCGCCGTCGGAGAAGAGAGCGAGGCCGAGCAGGTGGTAGGCCGCCGCCCGGCTCTCGGGATCCTCGGCGGCGTCCACGGCCCGCCGCGCCGCCGCCCCGGCGTCGTCGAACTTCTGGCGGTGTAGGTAGGCCGTCGCCAAACCGATCAGCGCCTCGACGGATCGGCCTGATGCGTCCCGGTCCGCCCTTCGAAACGCTCGCACCGCCTTGCGGTTGTCCCCTTGGTCCAGGTACCCGTAGCCCTGCTCGACGGGATTGTTCTCCTGGGACGCCGCCGCACAGAATGCTGGACACGCCAGCGCGTAGACGAGGGCGGCGGCCAAGAGTCGGTGAACGGTCCGTTGTGCTCGCTTCATCCCTCGATCCCCCGTTGCGTGTCGTTGCGGAGTGGCTCTTTCCCCCTACTAGACAAAGCGAAGAACAGAGGATCTTTTGGGCGGCGCTACTTCTTCTCGGGTCGACGAAAGTTGACCGTGGTGTTGTAGACGACCGCAACGGGCTTTCCATCCAAAGTCCCGGGCTCATAAACCCTCCGGGCCACCCCTTCGAGGGCCGCCGCGTCCAGCTCGGGGTCGATGCCCCATAGGAGGGAGACGTTCCTAGAGCAGCCATCGGTGTCGACGACCGTGCCGATGAACACGGTGCCCTCACCGCTTGCCGAGGGATAGCGAATCCTGGGAGCGGCGAGGACGATCGGCTTCAGGACTTCCTTCGGGGCTACGTGCTCAGCACCCTTGCCCGAGACTTCGACCGGCCCGATCTGCATGGGGGCTCGGCCCACGTCCTCTCCGTTCCAGAGGGGCAGCTCGAGGTCAGGCAGCCGTCGGAGAGCTTGGCGTTTCGCATCGCAAAGCTCGAGCCTAACCACCTCGGCGCGCATCTTTGGTAGATCGCGGGTCGAGAGTTCTCGGTAGGACTCGATCGCTTCCAGCTCCCGCTCCAGGAGTACGAGGATCCGGGCCCGAGCGAAGCGGGGCTGGAAGGCCTCGGGATCCGCGGCGGCCGAGTGGCGGAAGGCCTCCTCCGCCGCGGCGAGATCCTGTTCGGGTGGGCTTCCCTCAGCTCGGAGGGCAAGACCCCGGAGGAAGTGGGCCGCCGCAACGGACGTGGGGTCGCCGCCGAGCTCGACGGCCTTCCGTGCGACGTCTTCAGCCTCGGCGTATTGGGAGCCTCCGAGGTGGATCGAAGCGAGGGCGAGGAGGGCTTCCGAGGACTGTCCCCTGGCCAGTTGGTCGGCGGAGCGGAACGCTCGGGCCGCTTCTTCGTGCTTGGACGCTTGCAGGAGAGCGTGGCCCCGTTCCAACTCCTCTGAGATCTTCACCGCCAGCTCGGCGCTGGCGGGGGACGCCCCGAGGCCGAAGGCGAGCAGGAACACGGCGACGAACATCGGGTTTGACGGCATTGCAGAACCTCCTGTCTACAACACGCGCGAAACCCGCGAAGACTCTCGAATCGGAAACCGTCGCCGGGGCGTCGCCCTTCGGATCAGGCCTAGGCCTGATCCGAAGAACTTGGGGGAAGGACCGACGTCAGTCCTTGTGGAAGCGCTCGCCCTTCTTGGCCATGTCCCGGAGCAGCTGGGCCGGCTCCAGCCGGACCCCGTGCCGCTCGGCGAAGATGTCGAGTCGGCTGACGACGTAGTCGAGGCCGAGGCGGTCGGCCTCTCGGAGGATGCCGCCGCGGAAGGGGGGGAAGCCGAACCCGAAGATGACGCCGATGTCGATGTCGTTCGGGTTCGAGATGATGCCGTCCTCGATGCACATGGCGGTCTCATTGAGCATCTGCAGCCAGCAGCGCTCGATGATCTCGGCGTCGGCGATCTCCGCCTCGTCCCAGTCGATGAGCTCGTAGACCGACGAGGCGACCTTCTTGGGGGTCTTGCGGTAGTTGTAGAAGCCCTTGCCCCCCTTGCGGCCCAGGCGCCCCGCCTCGATCATCTTGGCGAAGACGGGGGACGCGGCGGCGCGCTCACCGGCGTATTCCGTCATCACCTTGCCGGCGTGGAAGCCGACGTCGAGGCCCACCTCGTCCAGCAGCGCCAGGGGGCCGACGGGCCAGCCCCAGCGGGTGAGGGCCTTGTCGATCTGCTCGATGCGGGCGCCCTCGGAGAGGAGGAAGAGGGCCTCGTTGACAAAGGGGCCGAGGACCCGGCTGGTGAAGAAGCCCGGTCCGTCGTTGACGACGATGATCGTCTTGCCCATGCGCCGACCCACTTCGACGGTGGTGGCGAGGGTCTCGTCGGAGGTGCCGGGGTGCTTGATGATCTCCAGCAGGGGCATCTTGTGGACGGGGCTGAAGAAGTGCATGCCCACCACGTTCTCGGGCCGCTTCGAGGCCTCCGCCAGGCGGGTGATCGGGATCGTCGAGGTGTTGGAGGCGAAGATGAGGTCATCCCCGGCCTCGGCCTCCACTTCCCGCATCACCTTGTGCTTGATGTCGACGTCCTCGAACACCGCTTCGATGACGAAGGGGATGCGGGAGAAGCCCTTGTAGTCGACGGTGGGCAGGATGCGGCTCATCGCCGTCTTCTGGTCCACGGGGCGGTACTTGCGGCGCTTCACCAGCTTGCCGAAGAGGCCGTTGCAGTGCTGGAGGCCGCGGGAGAGGGACTCGTGGTCACGGTCCTTCATCACCACTTCGTAGCCCTTGTGGGCCAGCACCTGGACCACCCCCGAGCCCATGAAGCCGGCACCCAAGACGCCGATGCGGTCGAGGTCCCGGGCGCCCTTCGCCATCTCCTTGGCGCGGCCGTCGACCTCGTTCTTGGCGAAGAAGATCGAGATGAGACCCTTGGCGACGTCGGTCACCACCAGGTCGGCGAAGCCGTCGGCCTCCACCTTCAGGGCCTCGTCGAGGGGAAGGGAGATGCCCTCCCGCACCACCTCGATGGCCTTGATGGGGGCAGGATAGTGGCCGCCGCTCTTCTTCAGCACCGTCTCCCGGGCCTTGTCGTAAACGATGTTCTTGGCGCCGGGGGTGCGGGCCAGAAGGTCGGTGGCGAAGGCGGCGATACCCTGCTTCTTCATCGCCTTGCGGGCCTCTTCGGGCTTGCCGCGGGCGACCAGGTGCAGCGCCGCCCGATGCAGGGCGGTGGGGTTGCAGGTTTCGTCCACCAGGCCGAGTTTCTTGGCCTTGCGGGCGTTCACCTGCTTGCCGGTGAGGATCAGGTCGAGGGCGGCTGGTACGCCGATGAGGCGGGGCAGTCGCTGGGTGCCGCCGAGGCCGGGGTAGAGCCCTAGCTGAACCTCCGGCAGCCCCAGCTTGGTGTGGTCGGCGGTGGTACAGACCCGGTAGTCGCAGGCCAGGGCCAGCTCCAGGCCGCCGCCGAGGCAGGCGCCGTCCACCGCCGCCACCACCGGGAAGGGCAGGTCGGCGAAGCGGTTCACCAGCTCGTGGCCGCGGTGGATCATCGCCTTCACCTCCGCCGGGTCCTCGAACTCCCGCAGCTCCTCGATGTCGGCGCCGACGACGAAGTAGCCCGGCTTGTCGGACACGAAGATCATGCCCCGCAGCGGCTGCTCCGCCAGCTCGTCGATCTGCTGCTCAAACCAAAGGAAGTAGCGGGTCGACAGGGTGTTGACGCTCTTGGCCTTGTCGTCGAGGTGGACCCAGGCCACCCCGTCTTCGATCTCCACGCGTCCGGGGGCCGTCGAGGCCAGGGCCGCGGCGTCTTCGGTGGCGGGGGAGTCGCTGTTCGTATCGCTGTTTCCGGGGTTCATCTCATGGGCTCCTGTGCTGGATCAATGGACGCGAAGAACGGTCCGCCGCCGGTGGAGATAGGCGTGCAGGCTGACCTTCATCGTAGGCTCCATGCCGCATCGTGTCAAGCGCGACGGATTCAGCACGGAGCCCGCCGAGCAGCGCCATTGGCCCGAAGATCCAGGGCTCATCGTATTTTACCTACCGGTAAGACAAGAGGCGGGGAGGCGAGATATTGCCGCAGGACGGCACGGACGTCAACGTCCTGGCCCGCCCTCCCCCGCCTCCGCGAGCACCGCCTGGACCAGAGCGTCTCCTACTCTGAAACCGGCGGCGCGAAGGCGGGCAATCTCATCCCGGAGACATGGGATCTCGTCACGCAGTCGGGCGGCGAGGAGGAGTCCCAGGGTTCCGACGGGGTCCAGGCCGAGGGCCCGGGCTCTACGCCGAGCGTTGAGATCGTCCATCACGATCCGATCTGCGTCGACCTGTTGAGCCAGGAGCATTGCAGCCGCTTCTCCGGGGCCCGCGGTCTTCAGGATGGGGGGCAGGTCGCGAAGTGCGAACGGCCTTTCACGCAGCCAGGTGCCTAGCGCTCTCGAAACCTGCCCGGCGGAGTCGTCGCGCCCAGCCGAGATCTCCGCGACAACCTCGGAGGGAACCAGGATCTCATCGGCACCACGGCGGAGGAGATCGAGCCTGTCGAGCTTGGTAAGGAAGATCAAAGGGCTGGCGTCGACGACCCATCGGGTCATCCCGCCAGCTCTCGTGCAGCGAGGATCTCGTGGTCCATCTCCTCACCCAGAAGGTTGATGGCAGCGACGTCGACGTTCTGCAGCTTGGCGAGGAAGTCCGGGCGGTTCATCTGCGCCAAGCCCGCAGCCTGTTCCGCGGTCAACCTGCCGATCTCGAACAGCTTGGCCGCTGCGAGAAACGCGAGCGCATCCCCGAAGGAGGTTTCCTCGACGTCCAGAAGCTCGGGCAGGTCGTCTGGGTAGGGGATGACGGCGTGTTTTATGGCTGGCTCCTCTTGCAGTCTAGTGAAGCCTATCAGGAGCCGTTTGAGCCGACTTTCAGTACAGGTCGAACACCAGGATGCGGGCGTCGATGGGGCCGTTGCGGACGGGGTAGCGACGACGGGGCCGCAGGCCGATGTGTTTGCCCCGGTCGGCGTCGCCGGCGAGGACGACGGCGGTCCAGCCGGCGTAGCGCTGTTTGAGCAGATCGCCGAGGCGCCGCCACTGGTCGGGGGCGCCCCGCAGGCGTTCGCCGTAGGCGGGGTTGATCAGCAGAAGGCCCGGGCCGGGGGGCGGCTCGAAGGCGAAGGCGTCCTCTTGCTGGAGGATGGCGCTGCCGGTGAGCCCAGCCCGCTCCAGGTTGCGCCCGGCGGCGCCGATGGCCACCTGGGAGCGATCGACGCCGAAGAGCTGGATGTCTTCGGCGGGGGCGTCCGAGGGCTCGTCGCGGATCCGCTCGAAGGCGTCGGCGCTGAACCCAGGCAGCCGCTCGAAGGCGAAGCGCGGCCGTAGGGTCGCCGGCGACCGGCCGAGGGCCCAAGACGCCGCCTCGATCAGGAGGGTGCCGGAGCCGCACATGGGGTCGACGATCGGCCCTTCGCCGTTCCACTCCGCCGCCAGCACGCAGGCGGCCGCCAGCTGCTCCCGCACCGGCGCGTCGGTGCGGGCGACGCGATAACCCCGCCGGTCGAGGGGATCCCCGGAGGTGTCGAGGAGGAGGGTGGCCTCGTTCTTGTGGAGCCGCAGCCGCAACGCCAGGTCCGGATCCTGCCGATCCACCGACGAGCGCTGGCCGTGGCGGTCCCGCTGGCCGTCCACCAGGCCGTCCTTGACCCGGAGGGCGGCCCACCGTTCGTCGGTGATCTTCGATGACGACACGGTGGCCTTGATCGCCAGGGTCTTGGCGGGGGACATCAGTCGGCCGACGTCGTGGGCGCCCTTCTTGCCCCGGCGGCGCACCAGGTTGCGGGCCCCGGCGTGGAGAGCGTCGCCGTCCTGGCCGCTCCAGGTGCCGAGCTCCACCAGTACCCGATTGGCGGTGCGCAGCCGCCAGTTGGCCCGCCACACGTCGCGCCAGGTACCGGTGAAGGTCACGGCCCCCCGCCCGGCGGACGGCGAGTCGATCCCCAGGCGTTGCAGCTCCCCGTGCACGAAGGGCTCGAGCCCCAGGGCGCAGGTGACCACCAGCTTCAGCGGTGCGGGTGTTTGGGCCATGGCCGGGATGCTACACGACCGCCGCCTCGGGCGGTTCCCCGTCGGCCCTTGGGGGTAGACTGGCGCCCCATCCGAACGTCCAAGAGGAGTGACCATGCTCGCCAGGTCTAGGGCCCCGTACCGCTTCGCCCATCGCCATCCCACCGCTCGCCTTTCGGTCCTTTGGGTGCTGCTTAGCCTGCTCGTCACCCCGACGTTCGGGGCCGAAGCCTCTGCGGAGGACGCCGCCGTCGACGAAGGGGCGTATCCGATCCCGGCGGCGCCGGATCGGGCCGAGGGGGACGGCCCCTACGACCGGCTGATCCTGCGGGGGGCCACCCTGGTGGACGGCACCGGCTCTCCCCCCATCGGTCCGGTGGACATCGTCATCGAGGGCAACCGGATCACCGAGGTGGCGGTGGTGGGGTATCCCGGCATCGAGCCCGACGCCGAGGGGCGGCCCGAACTGGGGGAGGACGGCCGGGAGATCGACCTCTCGGGGCATTGGATCCTGCCGGGGTTCGTGGACATGCACGGACACATCGGCGGGGAGTCCCAGGGGACGCCGGCGGAGTACGTGTTCAAGCTGTGGATGGGGCACGGGATCACCACGATCCGCGACCCCGCCTGCGGCAACGGACTCGACTTTTGCCTCGACCACAAGGCCAAGAGCGAGGCCAACGGGATCACGGCGCCGAGGATCGAAGCCTACGTGGTCTTCGGCCAGGGCCGGGACGAGCCCTTCACCCGCCCTGAGCAGGCTCGGGCTTGGGTCGACGGCGTCGCCGACCGGGGGGCGGACGGTCTCAAGTTCTTCGGCTATCGGCCCGACATCCTCAAGGCGGCCATCGAGCAGGCGGTGGAGCGGGGGCTGCGGACCGCCTGCCACCACGCCCAGCGGGACGTGGCCCGGATGAACGTCCTCGACACCGCCCGCTGGGGGCTCACCACCATGGAGCATTGGTACGGCCTGCCGGAGGCCCTTTTCACCGACCGGACGATCCAGGACTATCCCCTCGACTACAACTACCAGAACGAGCAGGACCGCTTCGGCCAGGCGGGTCGCCTCTGGGCCCAGGCGGCGGACCGCGGCTCGGAGCATTGGAACGCGGTGCTCGACGAGCTGTTGGAACTGGACTTCACCCTCGTGCCGACCCTGACCATCTACGAGGCCAGCCGCGACCTGATGCGGGCCCGCCGCGCCGAGTGGCACGACACCTACACCCTGCCGGCGCTGTGGGATTTCTACCGTCCGAGCCGTAAGGCCCACGGTTCCTACTGGTTCCACTGGACCACCGAAGACGAGGTGGCCTGGAAGCAGAACTACCGAAAGTGGATGGGCTTCCTGGAGGACTACAAGAACCGCGGCGGTCGGGTGGCGGCGGGGTCCGACAGCGGCTTCATCTACAAACTCTACGGTTTCGGCTACGTGCGGGAGCTGGAGCTGCTGCGGGAGGCGGGGTTCCATCCCCTGGAGGTGATCCGCGCCGCCACCCTCAAGGGGGCCGAAGCCCTCGGGCTCGACGGCGAGATCGGCTCGGTGGAGCCCGGCAAGCTGGCGGACCTCGTGGTGGTGGAGGCGAATCCCCTGGAGAATCTCAAGGCCCTCTACGGCATAGGCGCCATCCGCCTCGACGAGGATAACGTCCCCCGCCGGGTGGGGGGCGTGAAATACACGATCAAGGATGGGATCGTCTACGACGCCAAGGGGCTCTTGGCGGACGTACGGGACATCGTGCAGCGGGCCAAGGACGAGGCGGGGCGGCCGGAGCTGATCCAGCCGGGCTTGCCGGAGGACCTCCCCCACGTGAAGGCGGCGGCCGACGCCCCGGGGGGCAGTAGCGGCCACGGCCACTAATGTGACCCCTACGCCGGCGGGGGCTTTTCGCTGTTCGGTCGCTGGAAAATCTCGCCGTCGTCGAGCCGCACGGCGGTGAGGTGGCCGCCCCAGGCGCAGCCGCTGTCGAGCCCGAGGGTCCCCGGCCCCCGGTGGAACCCGAGGGCGGCCCAGTGGCCGAAGACCACCCGCCGGTCGGCGGTGCGCCGGTCCGGCGCTTCGAACCAGGGCCGGCATCCCTCTGGAGCGGTCGACGGAGGACCCTTGTGGGGGCAGGGGTCGCCGTCGGCGGTGAGGGTGCGGAGGTGGACGAAGGCGAAGAGGGCTGTGGCGATCCGCGCCAGCTCAGCCTCGTCCCCTTCCCTTTGGGTACTGCCGAGGGCCTTGACGCCCCCCAGCAGCTCGGCGGCGTCGTCCCCCCGCAGGGCGATTTCCGCCCGCCGGGCCCACGACTCGGCGTCGTCCGGGGTCCACCACGGCCATAGGCCGGCGTGGACCAAGAGGGCGCCGCCGTCGCGGTGGAGGAGGGGCCGCCGGCGGAGCCACGCCACCAGCTCTGCGCCGTCGTCGGCGGCCAAGATCGGGTCCAGGTCCGGCTGCGGCCGCCGGGCGACGCCGAGGTGGGCGGCGATGAGGTGGAGATCGTGGTTGCCCAGCACGGTGACGAAGCGATCCCCCAGCCCCTCGTGCTGCCCCCTGGCCCAGCGCAGGACCCCCAGGGAGTCGGGGCCGCGGTTCACCAGGTCCCCCACCATCCACAGGCGGTCCGCCGCCGCGTCGAAGGGGAGATCCCCCAGCAAGAGATCCAGGGTGCGTGCGCAGCCGTGGACGTCGCCGATCGCGTAGGTGGCCATCGAAGGCGGCTCAGCGGTCCTCGTTTTCGAGCTGGCGGCGCATCTCTCCGAAGTGGGCCCGCTCGTCGTCGCTGGCCTCCGGGTAGTGCATGTCGAGACTCCGCAGGCTGGCGGCGATGATCTCCGCCACCCGCAGCCGCATGTAGGGCTTGTCGTCGGCGGGGACGGCGTACCACGGGGCCCACGGGGTGGAGGTGGCGTTCAGGGCGTCCTCGTAGGCGTCCATGTAGTCGTCCCAGAACCCCCGCTCCGTCACGTCGCCGGTGGCGAACTTCCAATTCTTCTCCGGCCTGTCGAGGCGGGCGAGGAAGCGGTTCTTCTGTTCCTCCCTCGAAACGTTGAGGAAGAATTTGAGGATCACGGTGCCATTGCGGGCGAGGTGCTTCTCGTGGTCGCGGATCGACTCGAAGCGGTGCTCCCAGATGCGCTCGCGGTCGACGCTCTTGGGCAGCTGCTGGCCTTCGAGGTACTCCGGATGGACCCGCACCACCAGGACCTCTTCGTAGTAGCTGCGGTTGAAGATCCCGATGCGGCCCCGCTCCGGCAGGCGCCGTGCCGTGCGCCAGAGGAAGTCGTGGTCGATCTCTTCCTTGGACGGCTGCTTGAAGGAGAAGGTCTGGCAGCCCGCCGGGTTGACGCCGCTCATCACCGCCCGGATGGTGCCGTCCTTGCCGGCGGCGTCCATCGCCTGGAAGACGAGGAGGATCGAGTGGCGGTCATGGGCGTAGAGCAGCCGCTGCAGGTCGTGGAGCTCTTCGACCTTCCCCTCCAGCTTCTTGGCCAGCTTCTTTTTCTTCGGGGTGCCTTCGGGGGGAGCGGTGGCGGCGTCCTTCATGCGGAAGGAGGCGTCGAAGGGCACCAGGTAAGGATCGTGGACGGCTTCGAACATGGGCGTCTCCGGGTTGTGGCTTGGGGATCGGCTCAGGGGAGCCGGCGCAGGATGTCGGGCACTTCGCCGCGGCGGCGGCCGGCGGCCAGGGCGTAGCAGGGCACGGCGGCGGCGGCCCGCGCCAGGGCGTCGAACCGCTGGGCCCCGGGGGCTCCGCGGCCCAGGAAACCGCTCTGCGCCACCAGCACCTGGAGGGCCGCCTGGGGACTGATGGCCTCTAGCAGATTGGCTTCGGTATCGACGATTCGGGGGCAGACGATGGCCCCCAGGGGGGCGCGGTCGAGGGTCGGCGCCGGGGCCGGTTTGGCCGGCGCCCCGCGGGGGAAGGCGACGATCCGCGGCTCCCCTGGTCGCTGGAACTGGGGGTCGTGGGGGCCGGACTCGTGGAGCCAAACGGAGTCGTCCGAGAGGGCCCCGAGGCCGGCGCGGTGGGCCCGTTCGAAGATCGTCGACTTGCCGGAGCCGCTTGGGCCGGGGAGGAGGATCCCCCTGCCCTCCACCGCCACCGCGGCGGCGTGGAGGGTGTAGGAGCGGCGGGCCTGGGCCATCTCCCCCAGTAGCGACGGCAGGACCCCGGTGAGGAACCGATCGACGTCCCGGCGCCAGCCCCGGCGCAGATCGATGCCCCCCAGCCCCTGCTCGGCCCGGCACCAGGCGCTGATGTGGGGCAGCTCGAAAGTGACGAGGTCCCCCGCGGCGTGGACCCTTAGGGGCCCCTGGCTGAGTAGCAGCTCGGGGTGGTTCGCCACCTCCGGAGCGGGCAGTCCGTCGATCACCAGGGGGGGCTCGTCCCCCGGGGCGGCGGCCCGCCGGTAATGGGCGAGGTAGGTCCCCACCGGCTCCAGGAAAGGCTCCGGCAGATCCCAGAACAGGAACCCGAGGTCTCGGTGGATCCTCAGCGGCAGGGCGCCCCTGGAGCCGCTCAGCTCGTTCGGATCACGGTTGGGAACCAAGCCCCGTCAACCCCTCGGCCCGGTACCGTCCGGCGTGGCCCGAAATCCCCCGAGGGCGTGGTCGAAGACCGCCTCTCCGCCGCGGGCGGACGGGTCGAGCCAGCCGTCGCGGCAGACCTCCCGGCCGAGGACGAAGGTGCGCACCGGCCAGCCCGTGAGCTCGGTGCCGTGCCAGGGGCTCCAGCGGCAGCGGGTGACCTGATGCTCGTCGCGGACGACGGCGGTCTTCGCCAGGTCCACCAATACGAGGTCGGCGTCGTAGCCCTCGGCGATGCGGCCCTTGCCCACCACGTCCCAGACGCGCGCCGGGGCGTCGCACATCCAGTGGACCACCTGCTCCAGAGTGCAGCGCCCGCGGTGGACCTGATCCAGCAGGAGGGCGAGGGAGTTCTCCACCGCGGGAAGGCCCGAAGGCGACTCGGGGTAGGGGCGGGCCTTCTCCTTCAGGGTGTGGGGGGCGTGGTCGGTGGCGATGACCTGGATGACCCCCTCGTCGAGGGCCCCCCACAGGGCGGCGTTGTCGTCGGCGGTCTTGATCGACGGATTCATCTGCACCCGGCTGCCGAGGCGGGGGTAGTCGCCGACCTCGAAGAAGAGGTGGTGGGGGCAGGCCTCCGCCGTCACCCCTTCGTAGGCGTCCCGCAGCAGCTCCACCTCCTGGGCGGTGGAGACGTGGAGCACGTGGAACCGGTGCCGATGGCGACGGGCCAGGTCGAGGGAGCGGACGGTGGCGACCCGGGCGGCTTCGTGGTCCCGCAGGCGGGAGTGGTCCTCGAGGCCGCGGATCTCCTCCAGCCGGCGGCGGTTGGCGGCGATGGTGGCTTCGTCTTCGCAGTGGGCGGTGATGGGCAGGGTGGTGCCTGCGAAGATGGCTTCGAGGGCCTCCTGCTTGTCCACCAGGAGGTCGCCGGTGGAGGAGCCGATGAAGATCTTGATGCCGGGGGTGCGCTGGGCCCGCTGCAGCTCGCTCAAGTTGTCGGCGGTGGCGCCGATGTAGAAGCCGTAGTTGACGACGCTCTTGGCGGCCCCCCGGTCCAGCTTGCGGTGCAGCTCGTCGACGGTGGTGGTGGACGGGCTCGTGTTGGGCATCTCGAGGAAGGTGGTCACCCCCCCTTTGGCGCACGCCAGGCTGCCGGAGAAGAGATCCTCCTTGTGCTCCAGGCCAGGTTCCCTGAAGTGGACCTGGTCGTCGACGACCCCTGGTATGAGATGGAGTCCGGAGGCGTCCACCACCGTGTCGGCCCGGGTGCCGACGGGGGCGTCGACGCTGGCGATGCGGGTGCCGTCCACCAGGACGTCGGTCTTCGCCGATCCCTCCGGGAGGACCACGGTGGCGTTGCGGATCAGTAGGGTGCCCATGGGGCGGATCTTATCGTGAGGGGCCCCTTGGACGGGCACCGTCGGCGGATCCCGCGGCGAATCGAATCTTCATCTTTTTTTGATCAAGCGGCGTCCTCCGGGCGTGCCGTGGACGGGGCCGTATGGGCTATGCTTGCGCCCATCCTAGGAGACGTCATGCAAAGCGATCGATTCCGCTCGCCGTGGATCCCGCGCACCGGCTGGCTGCTGGTGGTCGTCGGCTTCGCGGTCTTCATCTGGGGCATGAACCGCCGCGCCACCCTCGAAGCCGGGGATGAAGGGGTCATCCGTGTCCTCTTCGTCCCCAGCGTCGAGCAGGGGACCCTGGTCCGCCGCGGCGACGAGCTGGCCCGCTTCATCCGCGAAGACTCCGGCCTCATCCTGCGCTCGGAGGTGCCCACGAGCTATGCCGCGGTGATCCAGGCGCTGGGGGCGAACCAGGCGGACGTCGCCTGGATGCCGGCCTTCGCCTACGACATCGCCCACAAACGGTACGGCGCCCAGGCCAAGCTGCAGGTGGTGCGGGCGGTGGACCGCTTCGCCGTCCTGGTGACCCGGGAGGGGCCGGCGCAGCCCGCCGGCATCGGTGACCTCGCCGCCCGACGCATCGCCGTCCCGGCGTCGATCCAGGGGGATCTACGGCGGCGGCTGTTGGAGCACCTCGACCGTGACGCCCCCGGCTGGGTGGAGGTGGCGGCGGAGAGTGACGTGGATGCCGTCCGCCAGCTGGTGGAGGACCCGCTGGAGGTGGACGCCGCCGCCAGCACCTGGGTGTTCTCGGGCCCCCACGATCTGGTGGGGGACGGCCGCAAGGAGCTCGAAGCGGAGCGCCCCGGAACGATGCTGGATACCCGCATCGTGTTCACCACGGAGACGCCGGTGCCGGAGCGGGCCCAGGTCTACTACGGCTGCCTCTTCTCGCGGGTGGACTCCGGGGTCCGGCGGGTCGCCGACCTGGCGGGTCGCAGCTTCGCCTTCAGCGACGAGACGTCGACCTCCGGTCACATCTTCCCCCGCATGCTGCTGGACAAGCACGGCGTCGACCTCGGCCGGGTCTACAACGCCGGCGGCCACCCGAACGTGATCCAGGCGGTTTGGGACGGCAAGGCGGTGGGTGGGGCGGCCTTCTACTCGCCCCCGGGGGAAAAGCAGGCCCGTGACGGCACCCTGGTGGGTGACGCCCGTATGCTGATTCTCTCCCGCATGGCGGACGTCGAGACCCGCCGCGCCTTCCTCGACGAGGTCCGGATCCTGGCCCTCACCGACCCCATCCCCAACGACGTATGCGCCATGCGGGAGGGATTCTCGCCGCGGCTGTGGGAGCGCTTCGAGGCGTCCTTCCGGCGCTTCCTCGAAACCCCCCAGGGCCAGGAGGCCTACTTCGACCTGGTGGCCGGTGTGGACGTGGCGACCTCCGAAGACCGCGACTTCGACGGCTTCCGCGAGGCCCTGGACGCCGCCGGGTTGAGCGCCGACAAGCTCCTCGACGCGGCGGAAGACAAGCTGCGCAAGCGGCGGGAAAAGGAGGAGGAGTGATGGCGGGCACGAACGGCGGCGCTCCGGCCATCCAAGTCGAAGGTCTGACGAAGATCTTCCCCGACGGCACCCAGGCCCTGGATCGGGTGGACGCGGAGGTCCGGGAGGGGGAGTTCCTGGTGGTCCTCGGCCTCTCCGGTTCGGGCAAGTCGACCCTGCTGCGGTGCATCAACCGTCTGATCGACCCCACGGAGGGGCGGATCCTTTTCTACGGCGAAGACATCACCGCCGCCCAGGGGCGCCACCTGCGCCGGCTGCGGTCCGACATCGGCATGATCTTCCAGCAGTTCAACCTCGTGCGCCGGCATACGGTGCTCGACAACGTGCTCTCCGGCTCCCTCGGCCGCAGCGGCCTGCTGTCGAGCCTGTTCCTGCGTTTCTCCGACTACGAGCGGGGCAAGGCTATGGCGAGCCTCGAGCGGGTGGGCCTCGGCGACCGGGGCTCCAGCCGCGCCGACGCCCTTTCCGGCGGCCAGCAGCAGCGGGTGGCCATCGCCCGGGCGCTCATGCAGGAGGCGCGTCTGATCCTCGCCGACGAGCCCGTGGCGTCCCTGGACCAGGCCCTGCGCCACTCGGTGATGCGGCACATCGAATCGCTGAACCGCGACGAGGGCATGACCGTGGTTTGCACCCTCCACGATCTGGACCTGGTGAAGCGCTACGGCACCCGCATCATCGCCCTGCGGGACGGTCGGGTCGTCTGGCAGGGGGTGCCGGAACAGCTGGACGACGACACTTTCCGTGAAATCTACGGCCACGACGCCGAGCCGGCGTCGGAACCGAAGGGCTGAGGACGCGCCGATGAGCAATCCTTCCACGGCTCCCGAGGGGGCCCACAGCGCGGCCCGGGAACGCATCCTGGCGCAGCAGAACACCCCCTGGAAGAAGGCCAGCCGCCGCCTCCAGGGTCTGCTGATCGACACTGTCCTGATCCTGCTCGTGCTGCTGATGGTGGAGTTCCTGCTGCTCGCCTTCTCGGGCCGGAGGGGACCCACCGGCCTGCTGCTGACCCCGGAGGAGATCCTCGATCTCCTGGACTATCCGTGGCTGTCCTTCGCCGCCCTTGGACTGGCGCTGGTGTGGAACCTCTTCTACCGCACCATCGGCACGTCCCCGGGCCGGGCGGTGGTCCGCGGCGTCCTGCCGGACGAGCGGGATCTCCCCTGGACCCAGACCCTCTCCGGCTGGTTCAAGGTGCTCCTGATCCAGCTGACCTTCTTCACCGGCTGGCTGGTGACGGAAGTGCAGCTGGTGACGTTCCTGACCCAGTTCCACAAGGCGTGGGACATCGTCCGGGGGCTGCTGAATCCGTCGGCGACGGTGCTGCACGAGGGCCTGGTGCTGCTGGTGCAGACGATCTTCCTGGCGTTCATGGCGACGGCCTTCGCCATCCCCCTCGCCTTCTGCATCTCCTTCCTCGCCGCCCGCAACCTGACCCGCGGCACCCTCCTCTCGCGCCTCACCTACACCTTCGTTCGCACGGTGATGAACCTGACCCGGGCGGTGGAGCCCCTGGTTTGGGCGCTGATCTTCATCTCGTGGGTGGGGATCGGACCCTTCGCCGGCGTCCTGGCGCTTTGGGTCCATTCGGTGGCGGCGCTGGTGAAGCTCTATTCGGAGCAGATCGAGTCCATCGACACCGGACCCGTCGACGCCATTGTCGCCACCGGCGCTTCCACCATCCAGGTGCTGCGCTACGGTGTCGTGCCGCAGGTGATCCCCCCGTTCCTGAGCTTCACCATCTACCGATGGGACATCAACGTCCGCATGTCGACGATCATCGGCTTCGTCGGCGGCGGCGGCATCGGCTACATCCTGAAGCCCCGGGTGGACCTCGGGGAGTGGGGTGAGGTGGGGACCCTGGTGCTGCTCATCGCCATCACCGTCTGGGCGATGGACATCATCTCGGCCAAGATCCGCGAGCGGATCGTCTGACGGTGGGCCGTCGGTCGGCGGCCCGCCGGGCGGGAGTGGTTCGACTGTGCTAGCTTTCGGCGTCTAGCCCCCGCGCCTAGCCCGTGCCCCCTTGGGCGCCGGCGGCTCGAAATCAAAAGCCATGGAGCAGGAAAAGACCCGCGCCGTCTTCGACGACGAAGCCCTCTCCACCCGAGGGCCGCGGCACGCCTGTGTCGTGATGATTTACGGCGGCGAGCTCGGCCGCCGTTTTCCGCTCCAGGGCATCGTCACCGTGGGGCGGGGGAGCGACAACACGATCGTGCTCGAGCTGGACGACGTGTCCCGCCAGCACGCTCGCTTCTATGCCCTGGGGGACGAGTGCTTCGTGTCGGACCTCGGCAGCACCAACGGCACCCGCGTCAACGGCACGCGGCTCGCCTCGGAGTACCAGCTGCGCAACGGTGACTTGATCCAGGTGGGGGGGGCGATCTTCAAGTTCCTCGCCGGGGGCAACGTCGAGGCCCTCTACCACGAAGAGATCTACCGCATGACGATCGTCGACGGGCTCACCCAGGTCCACAACAAGCGGTACTTCCTGGATTTCCTCGAACGGGAGCTGGCGCGGGCCGGTCGCCACGGGCGGTGCCTCTCGCTGATCCTCTTCGACATCGACCACTTCAAGAAGCTGAACGACACCTACGGCCACCTCGCCGGGGATTTCGTGCTGCGCCGGCTGGCGGAGCGGGTGGCGACGGAGGTCCGGCGGGAGGATCTGTTCGCCCGCTATGGGGGTGAGGAGTTCGCCATCGTCCTCACCGAGTCGTCGCTGGACGAGAGCGAGGGGTTCGCCGAGCGCATCCGTACCGGGATCGCGGACTCGCCCTTCCTCTTCGACGGGATCCCGCTGCAGGTCACCTGCAGCCTCGGGATCGCTTCCACCGATCGCCCCATGGACCTGCTGGAGCTGATCAAGCAGGCCGACGGGCGGCTTTACCGCGCCAAGGCCGAGGGGCGAAACCGCGTCGTCGCGGACTGATCGAGAGCCCAACCATGTCGACCCTCGAAGACATCCGCGGCGCCATCCTGGGTCGTAACTCCCTGATCTACCTCCAGACCTGGGAGGAGGAACGGGCGGTCAAGATCCTCGAAGGGTTCGCCCAGAAGCTCTTCAAGGGGGAGTCGCCGGTCACCGTGTGGACCTGCGTCGGCGGCCTGCGGGGGCACGTCGAGGCGCCGGAGGCCACGGATCCGGTGGCGGCGATCCGAGCCGCCCTCGGCCGCCCCGGACGCGGATTCTTCCTGTTCAAGGACCTCGCCGAGCATATGGATCGCCCCGACGTCGTCCGGGCGCTGCGGGACGCCTACCGCGAGCTCGGCTCCGAGCGGTTCTTCTTCCTCATCTCCCCCCGGGTCGAGATGCCTTCGACCCTCGAGAAAGAGGTTTACTTGGTGGAGATGGGTCTGCCGGGGGAGAAGGAGCTGCTACAGCTGACCACCGGTCTCGGCCGCTCCTACGGGCAGGATCCCCTCCACCCCGAGCTGGCGTCGGAGCTGCCGGTGGCCCTCAAGGGTCTGACCACCAACGAGGCCCGGCACGCCCTCCACCGCGTGTTCCGCACCGCCGGCACCGCCGGGGACAAGCTGCGCCAGGTGTTCCTGGAAAAGGCCCACATCGTCCGCAAGTCGGGCCTGCTGGAATTCGTACCGCCGGAGGCACGACTCGACGACATCGGCGGCCTCGACAATCTCAAGGACTGGCTGGTCCGCCGCCAGCGCCTGTTCACGCGGGAGGCCCTCGGCGCCGACATCCCCGTGCCCAAGGGCATGCTGGTGATGGGGGTCTCGGGCTGCGGTAAGAGCTTCGCCGCCAAGGCGGTGTCGGCCCTTTGGAAGGTGCCCCTCTACCGCCTAGACATGAGCCTGGTGTTCTCCGGGGCCTTCGGCTCGCCGGAAACGGCGTTCCACAAAGCCCTGCGGACCATCGAATCCCTGGCCCCCGGCATCCTGTGGATCGACGAGATCGAGAACAGCCTCGGTATGGACGACGCCGGTCGTGGGGATTCGGTGAACTCGCAGATCTTCTCGGCGTTCCTCACCTGGATGCAGGAGAAGCCGCCGCTGATTTTCGTCGCCGCCACCGCCAATCGGATCGAGGCCCTACCCGCGGAGGTGATCCGCAAGGGCAGGTTCGACCAGATCTACTTCGTCGACTTGCCGAGCGACGAGGAGCGGCTGAAGATCTTCGAGATCCACCTGAAGCGCCACGGCGCCGACCTGTCGAACATCGATTTCGACGTGCTTCGGGTCTCCACCCAGGGCTGGAATGGCGCCGAGATCGAGCAGGCGGTGAAGGCCGCCCGGGTCGACGCCTACGACGACGGCCGCCCTCTGGGGATGGACCACCTCACCGCCAACACGGCGTCCATCGTGCCCCTATCGAAGACGATGGCGGAGCAGATCAAGAAGATCCGCGCCTGGGCCGTCCGCCGGGCGACCCCCGCGTCGTCCCACTCTCGCCTCGCTTAGTGCCCTCGCCTCGGAGACCCCAGATGCTCGATTTTTCCCGCTTCTCCCATCTGACCTTCGACTGCTACGGCACCCTCATCGACTGGGAGCAAGGCATCTTGGACGCGGTGGCGCCGGTGCTGCGACGGCATCGTGTTGGCGCGACGGACGAGCACGTCCTGAGGCTGTTCGCCGAGCACGAGGCGAAGCAGGAGTCCCAGGACTACCGTCCCTATCGGGTGGTGCTCCAGGGGGTCATGGAGGGCCTGGCGAAGGACCTCGGCTTCACCCTCGACGAGGCGGATCTGGAGGCCCTGCCGGCGTCGGTGGGCCGCTGGCCTGCCTTCGCCGACACCGTGGAGTCCCTGAGGCGTCTAGCGTCCCGCTACCAGTTGGCGGTGCTCTCGAACATCGACGACGTTCTGTTCACCGAGACCTCGAAGCACCTCGGGGTGGCCTTCGCCGACGTCGTCACCGCCCAGCAGGTGGGGACCTACAAGCCCGACCCCCGGAATTTCGAGGCCCTTCTGGAGCGCCTCAGGGTGCCGAAGGAAGGCATGCTGCACGTCGCCCAGAGCGTGTACCACGACCACGTTCCGGCGAAGGCCCTCGGCCTGTCGACGGTGTGGGTGAACCGGCCGAGCCGTCGCGCCGGCACCGGAGTGGCCCTGCCGGCGGAGGCGACCCCCGATCTGGAGGTCCCGGATCTGGCGACCTTGGTGCGCACCCTCGGGCTCTGAGGGCCGTCGGAGGGCCGGCCCGAGGCGGAGGCGCCGGAGCTTGATAGGCTTCCTCGGAGCGAAGCGTCGCAACGAGGAGTAAGCCATGACCGTCAAAGTAGACCTAGAACCCGAGCTGGGCGACCAAGTTAAAGATCTGGCTGAGGCCCTAGGAAAACCTGTCGAGGTGGTCCTCGTTCGCTTGATCGAGGATGCGATCCCCAGGGCTCGGGCAGGTTCTGGGGTGGAGCTCCTCGACGCCTGGGCCGCCGAAGATTCGACCGACGATCCGGTGGAGCTTGACCGGCGTCGCCGCGACCTGAACGGGCTTCAAGAGGCTCTGGACGAGGAGCGGTGGTCCGACCGCCCGCACTTCCCGTGACCCAGACGGTGTTCCTCGATACCGGTCCCCTGGGTTTGGTGACCCAGCGCGGCGGTGTACCGGCGGTGGACGCCTGCCAGGCGTGGCTCCGTGGTTTGTTGGAACGGTCTGCCCGAGTCATCGTTCCGGAGATCGCCGACTATGAGCTTCGTCGGGAGCTGATCCGCGCCCGGAAGGCGAAGGGGCTAGCTCGCCTGGATGCCCTCGCGTCCCACTTGGAGTACTCGCCGCTTACCACCGAAGCCATGAGGCGCGCTTCGGAGCTCTGGGCGGAGGCGCGTCAGCAGGGGCGGCCAACAGCAGATCCCAAGTCTTTGGATGGGGACGTGATCCTGGCTGCACAGGTCCTGACCTTTGAAGATTCGCGGGGCGGCGGGGTTGTGGCGACCACAAATGTGGGTCATCTCACTCGGATGGTACCCGCGAGACATTGGAAGGATTGGAAGTCGTAGGCGGCGCGGGGTGAGGACCGGGGATCTGGGTTCCTATTGGGTTTCCGGAGAACCGCTCAGAACTCCCCCAGCGACGCCTTTAGGTGTGCGATCCGACGGTTCACATCAGCGATCGATAGGTCGCGGTAGCGGTCCGGCAGGAAGCGGGCGTCCGTGCACTCCTTGACCGCCGCCAGATCCATCAGCTCCAGGCGTTCCACGTGGGCGGAGGGCCGGAAATCCGCCACGACGTCGCGGACCACGTCGGGCAGGGAGCGGTCGTCGTTGCCCCCCAGCGCCTCTTGGGTGGCGTGGAGCCGGACGGCGCGGACGAGGATGCCCTCCATTTCGTTTCCGCCGATCTGGTGATCGTCCGGCAGCCTCGGCAGGGTGTCCTGGTCGAGGTCGAGGCCCACCTTGCGGGCCATCGCGTAGAAGAGGTCGTGGCGACTCTTGGGGTCCTGGGGCGGGAAGAGGGGGATGTGGACGTCGAGCCTGCCCTGCCGTTTGAGGTCCACCTCCACCAGGTCCGGCCGACTGGTGGCGAAGACCCAGAGGATCTTGCCGCGGTTGCGGGTGTCGCTCATCTCCTTGGCGAGCATGCCGTAGATGCGGCCGGAGAGGCCCGAGTCGCCGTCGCCGCCGCCGCGCTTGCCGGTGGCCTGGTCCGCCTCGTCGACGAAGACGATCACCTGCCCGAGGGCCCGCAGGATGGTGAAGATGGTTTCGAGGTTGCCCTCGGTGGCGCCGATCCACTTGCTGCGGAAGTTCTTCAGCTCCACCACCGGGATCCCCACCTCGCCGGCGAGGCAGGTCACCAGGAAGGTCTTGCCGGTGCCGATGCGGCCCGCCAGCAGGTAGCCCATGGGGATGGCCCGGTGGACGCCGCGGCGCAGCAACTCGGCGTCTTGCCGTAGCCACGCCTTGGCTTCCACGTGACCGGCGACGTCGTCCAGGGTGCGGCGGGACTCGATGAACTCGATCAGCCCGGCGGCCTGCTTTTCGATCAGCTCCTTGCGCAGCTGGGTCACCAGGGCGTGGTCCAGCCGGCGGCCGTTGCGCACCGCCCGCAGCACCAGGCCGCGGACGTTGACCCGCGTCAAACCCGCCAGTCGCGCCGCCAGGGCCGGTAGCTCGAAGTCGCTGTGTTCCCGCAGGGCTGACTCTTCGCGGGCGAGGTCATCGAGCACGTGGGCGAGGTCGTCGGCGGTGGGGAGGTCGATGTGGATCTTGGCGTTGTAGGGGCTCTCCACCAGGGCCTGGTTTAGATCCGCCAGGTTGTCGGTCACCAGCACGGTGGTGACGAAGGCACCGAGGATCGCTGGGTCGCTGGCCCAGTCGAGGAGCTGGATCAGCACCTGACTGTGGTCGCCGGAGAGGTGGAGGGCTTCGGCCCGGGGGGCGACGTATTGGGCGTGCTCCACCAGCACAGCGACCTTGAGGGGGGCCGGCACCCGGCGGCCGTCGTCGTCGAGGCGGGTGAGGGACTGGCTGCCGCGGAGGAATCGATTGACCAGCTCCAGCGCCCGCACCGCGTCGCGGGGGAGGGTGTTGGCGAGGTCGAGGGACTCCCCGGGGTCCGGCGCCGGCATCTTGGACCACTGGGTGCCGCGGAACGCGTCGAAGGCTTCGAGGAAGCGGTGGAAGTGGTCGCCCCCCTTGCGGATCCGAATGCCGCGTCCGCGGTCGTAGTGGATGACGACGTCGAAGGGCTCGAACATCACCCGCGTCAGGAAGTGGCGCAGGGCGACGAGCTCGAAGTCCCCTTCCTCCCGGGCGGGCTCCCCCCGCACCAGGCCGTCGGTGGGGGCGGCGGTTTCGGCGCCGAGGGGCACGAGGTCGTGGACATTGCCGTAGAGCAGGAACTGGCTGACGCCGCCGGAGCGGAACAGCTGACGCATCTCGTCGGCCCAGCGGGGTAGGGAAGCTCGGGTCATGACTGCTACTGCTCCGGGATCGGCGGTACCGTGTCGAGGCGGGGTAGGTCGGCGGGGACCTCGCCGAGGGGATCGGCGCCGAGGCTACCGAAGATCTCGGCGTTCTGATCCATCCAGCGGTTGGTTTCCGACAGCGCCGAGGTGACGCTGTCGAGGCGGCTGGAGAGGATCTCCGCCTTGCCCCCCACCGCCGCCTCCTCACCGATGAGCACCACGTGGTGCTCGATCCGCTCCAGCTCGGCGTCGATGACCTGGAGGCTGCCCTCGGCCCGGGTCATGTTTTCGAGGCGTTTCTGCTGGATGTCGCGGGTGCCCCGCAGGGAGCGTTCCAGGGCCGACTCGGCCTCGGCCTGCTCGATGCGCTCATCGAGGTCGGCGAGCTTGCGCTCGAGGCCGCGGCTGTCCACCCGGCCCAGGCTCTCCACCAGGACGTTTCGGGACGACAGCAGCCGGAGGTAGATCCACAGCAGCTGGTTGAGGCCGCCGCTGCGCAGGTTTTGGAGGCTCAGGACCTCGTCGTCCTCCAGGGCGGCGCCGATGCCGAGGACGTGCTGGCACCTCGCCAGCAGCTGGCGGTAGCGGGTCTGGGAGGCGGCGTCGAGGCGGGCCAGGGTGTTGCGGACCCTGTCGTCCCAGCTCTGCTGGGCGCTCATCAGCCGCTCCCCTTGGACCAGCTTCTGGAACCGTTCGCTGCCCGCCAGGCCCATCAGGTAGGCGAGCTCGGCGGCGGCGCCGACGAACCAGAAGCCGGGGTTGGCCAGACCGAGGACCCCGAAGGCGGCGAGCCCCAGGTAATTGACCGGCATCGCCCCCAGCAGGGGAACCCTGGCCCGCCAGTGGAAGGCGGCCTTGAGGTAGTCGAAGAATCCGAGGGAACGCGCGGGCATGGTGGGGTCCGTCCTTCGCCGTGGGGCCGTCAACCCTCGGTGGCTTTGCCCCGCGCCGCCTCCACCTCGTGGAAGGCGCGGGCCACCTCGCCGACGGCGTCCTTGAACTCCCCCGATTGTTGCACCAGGAGGGGGTCCGAGTCGTGGGTCGGCGGCAGGACGTCGAAGTGGTAGGCGATGTTGGCGGGGGCGTGGCTGAGGAGCCACACCCGGTCGCCGAGGAATACCGCCTCGGGGATCGAATGGGTGACGATGAACATGGTGGCCTCGATCTCGTGCCACAGGTGGGTCACCAGCCGCTGCATCTCGTAGCGGGTGGGCTCGTCGAGGGCCGAGAAGGGCTCGTCCATGAGCAGGATCCGCGGCTTGAGGACCATCGTGCGGGCGATGGCCACCCGCTGCTGCTGGCCGCCGGAGAGCTGGTGGGGGTATTTGTGCTCGTGACCCGCCAGGCCCACCCGGGCGATCCAGTCCTCCGCCATGTCGTCCATCTCGGAGCGCACGAGGCCGAGCTCCTTGCGGTTGAGCTCCAGGCCGAAGGTGACGTTGCGCAGCACCGTCCGGTGGGGGAAGGAGCTGTAGCGCTGGAAGATCATGCCGCGGTCGCGGCCGGGGCCTTCCACCCGTCGGCCGCGGACCCGCACCTCGCCGGCGGTAGGGGGGTAGACGTCCTTGAAGCCCTGGATGAGGTTGAGGACGGTCGACTTGCCGCAGCCGGAGGGGCCGATGAGGGAGATCAGCTCCCCTTCGCCGGGTTTGTCTTCGACGGTGAAGGAGAGGTCCCGGAGGGTGGTGAACGCCTTGGGCGTACCCGGGTCGAAGGTCTTCTCGACCCCCTGGAACTCCACCACCGGGGGCAGCGCCCCCTCGCCCCCCGAAGCCGAGCCGGCGTCCATCGGGGATCCGTCCACCTGGCTCATTTGGGCTCCCTTCGGTAGGGGAAGAGGCGTCGGCCGAGCCACGCCCACAGCTTGTCGGTGAGGAAGGCGACGGCGACGATCACGATCAGCACCAGATAGATGTGCTCCCGGGGACCCCGGCGCTGGGACGAGATGATGATGCCGCCGACCCCCTTGCCGATGTCCACCATCTCCGCCAGGAGGATGTAGCTCCAGCCGATGCCGAATCCGAGGCGCATGGCCTGGTACATGTCGTGCCAGGAGATGCCCAGCAGCACCTTGGTGACGATTTGCCACTTGCTGGCGCCGAGGGTGGAGGCGGTCTTCAGGTAGACCGGGTCGACGCCGTCGACGGCGGCGACGAAGAGGGGCAGGAGGTAGATGACGAAGGCCAGGGCCAGGAAGCCCACCTTCTGCACCTCGCCGGTGCCGAGCAGGCTGAGGGTCAGGGGCACCAGGGCGGGGATCGGCAGGTAGGCGCCGAACACCGACAGCGGGTTGAAGGCGGCGCGGACCTTGCTGAAGGCCCCCATGGCGAGGCCGAAGGGAAAGGCGATCGCCGCGCCGGCGGCGAAGCCGGCGAAGACCCGGCCGAGGGAGATGGTGACGTTGCGGGTCAGCGCGCGGTCGAACCACAGGGACGGGAAGGACCGCAGGACCTCCATGGGGCTCGGCAGGATCGTCGGGGAGATGACCCTCGATTCCGCCGGGCCGTCGCCGGTAACCAGCCACCAGAGCCCGAGGAGGGCGGCGATGGGGATCGTCCCCAGGGCCCAGACCTGCCAGGCCGGTAGGGTCTCCCGGATCACCAGGATCTCGCCTCGTCTCGGGGCCTCGGGGGTTGCGGCGGCCTCGGCCCCGGCGTCGGCGGGCGTCCCGTCTGGGCTCGGAGCGGTGGGTTCGGTCAGGGCGTCCTCCTCGGGTGGGGGCGGGGGAAAACGGGCTAGGTAGGCGGCGCCGCGGGTGGGGTCGGCGCATCGCCGCGGAGCGCCCGGTGGGGAGCCCCGCGGCGGCAGATCACTGGGCTTCCGGCGGGTAGACCGAGATCTCCACGCGGCGGTTCAAGGCGTGGTTGTCGGGGTCCTCGGCGTCGGCGGGCCGGTTCCAGCCGGCCCCTTCCACCACGAACTTGTCCGGCGGGAAGTCGAACTGTTCCACCAAAGCCGTCTTCACCGCGCCGGCGCGGTCGAGGGACAGGCGCTCGACGTCCTCGAAGCGAACCCCGCGCCCCTGCATGGAGGCGTCGGTATGGCCCACCACGGCGATCACCGCCCGCTCGTACTGACCCGCCAGGCGGCCCACCCGTTCGAGGGTCGCCCGCACCGACGGATCGTAGAGGGTGTCGGCGAGGGCGTTGCCCTCCTCGTCGTGCCGCGGCTCGAAGAGGTTGGCGGAGTTTGGATAGAAGTTGACGCGGATGGTTTGGGTGAGGATCGGCGCCTCGGCCTGTACCCGGGAGTAGGTCGTAGGCACGAAGGTGGCGCGGTACTCATCCTTCTGGTGGGCGAAGGTCCCGGCGGCGTCGAGGGCCTGGATGGCGGAGAAATCCATCACCTCGTCGAAGCGGACCGGCGAGCCCAAGAGGCCCAGCTCGCGGTAGACGAACGTGATGTTCTTCCAGGTGCGCTCGAAGTTGGCGGGGTTGTTGGCGTTGAGGAAGAAGCCCTTGTTCTCGGCGAAGTTGGTGGAGTGGGCGTCGGCCTCCATGGCCTCCACCTCGTCCACCGCGAAGCCGTAGCCCTCGGCCATCCATTGGAACGCCTGGGCTTTGAAGGAGGTGTCCTTCAGCTGCTCCATCCCCTTGAAGATGCCGGCGGCGAGGCCCTGGACGATCTCCGGATGGTCCTTGGCGAAGTCCGCCCGCACCGCCCAGACGTCGGCGATGAGCTTGTTGGCCTCGGCGGTGGTGGTGAGGATTCGGGTTCCGGGCACCCGGTCGGGGATGTTGTAGATGTCGGGGGCCCACGACACGCAGGCGTCGATGGATTTGTCGGAGACGAAGGCGGCCGCCGCCTCGAAGGCGCTGGCGGTGAACTTGTGGTTCACCTCACTGGGCTGGACGCCGGCGTTGAGCAGCAGGTTGTTGATGAAGTATTGGGACGGGCTGTTCTGGGCGTAGACGACCGTCTTGCCCCGCAGGTCCTGGGCGGACTGGATGTCGTCACCGCGCACCACGATTCCGTCACCGCCGCTGGACCAGTCCACCTGCTGCACGATGCGCGGCGCGGTGCGGGAGTCCTTCATCAGCTCCGGCGCGAAGAGCACCATCATGTCGAGGGTGCCCCAGAGCACGTGGCTCTCCCCGGAGGCGAACGCGTCGCGGGCCACCACCGGGTCGTCGATGAGCTTGAGGTTGACCTTGAAGCCGTACTCCTTGAAGAAGATCGAATCCTCGTTGGGGGCGAAGCCGTGGTTGGCGGCGACGATGGGGAGCCAGCCGATCCAGACGTTGATCGGGAACTCGACGATCTTTTCGTTCTCGTCCCAGCGGTAGCCGCTGACCCCTTGGACCGCCGGCAGGCGCTCCGCCGGCACGTAGCTGTACTCGTTGACCGTCGTTACCCCCTGGGTGTCGGGGGCCTCCAGCTTGCGGAACTCGTCGAGGTTGACGTCGCCGGTCTTGGCCCCTTCCGGCGCCACGAGATCTTTGAAGAAGTAGCCCGCCGCCGCCAGCAGGGCGAAGACGAACAGGACGATTACCAGTTTTCCAAGCTTCGTCGGTCCAACTTTCTCAGCCATGTCGTGTCTCCGTGAAATCTGCCTGGGGGCGGGTTCCCGAGGGGGCGGCGTGGGGGCGGATCAGCCCTGCTCCGTGGCGGGGCCCATGTCCTTGAGGGTGGGGGCCGGGGCCTGCTCGGCGGAGCCGGCGGCGGCCTGTTCGGGGGCCGGCATGTCGAGTCCGTAGGCGGCGGCGAATTCCGCCAGGGCGGCTTCCCCGAGGGCCTCCTGCTCGGCCTCCATCATCTCGACGCTGGAGCTGTCGATGGAGGACGAAGCCACCCGCGCGCGCCCGGCGGCCTTGTCGCGGCGTTCCGTCAGGTACTCCTCGACCCGGGCGAGGGTGTCGCCGCTGCCGCCGATGGAGGTGATCATGCCCTGGGCCATCTCCTGGAGCTCGGCCTGGGCTTCGAGCATCTCGGCTTCGGAAATCATGCGCTTCAGGGCGTCGATCTTCTGCTGCGCCTCGCGGACCGAGACGTCGCGGGCCTTGATCAGCTTCTGGTAGGTCTTCTCAGACTGCTCGAGCTGCAGCCGGTTCTCTTCCAGTTGCTCCCGCAGATTCTTCAGCTGGAGGGCCACCTGACCGGCCTGCTTGCGGTGCCCGAGCTTGAGCATCGCCGCCGCCTTGGCCGCCAGGTCGGTCTCCTGCTTTTCTTGGTTCTTGATCTGCCGCATGAGCCGTTCGACGAAACCGGCGTGGTTGGCCAGGTTTTCGTTGAAGCGGGCGATTTGCCGGCGGAGGTTCTCTTTCTCGGATTCGATCAGAGCCCGGGGGTTGGCCTTTTCGAGGCCCGAGATGAAGAGGCCGAAGAAGCCGCGGACGAGGTTGCCCAAACGCCGAAACATGGTCGATGTCCTTTCTAGAAGTGACCCGTCGCGGGTCGCCCGTCGGCCGTTCGCCGCACGAGCGTCACCGCGCCGGACGCCTGGAGGGGTCCGGTGCCCGTCGGAATCCGGGATGGGAAGCTGTCGTTCTTGTCAACCTCAAAGCACCATAGCAACGGCATTCTCGCCGTGTCAACGCGCTCCGGCGGCCGTCCTATCTACGAAGTCTCCGGCCCACGGCTTGCTTTACGGGGCGGGCCCGCGGCGCATTCGCACCGCCGCCGAGACCTTCACTCGAAGGTCAGGCGGAGGACCACCGGGTCGTGGTCGCTGGCGGAGCGCTGGGCCGAGAAGTCGACGCTGTTGTGGACGATGTCAACCTCCGGCTGGGCCCGGTTGAGCAGGCTCCGGCTGATCAGGATGTGGTCGAGGATCTGGGAGTTGCCGCGGTAGTTGAAGGTGTACCGGTCGCGGTAGCCCACCGAGTCGATCATGTTGGTGAGCCCGGCCCCTTCGAGGATGGCGATGGGGGTGCGGTAGGGGAATTCGTTGAGGTCTCCGAGAACCACGATGCCGGCCCCGGGGTCGATCTCCAGCAGCCGTTCGACGAGGCCGCGGACGGCCCGCGCCTGGGGGATCCTCTGCCCTTCGCTGGGCCGCACGGGGGGTTGCCTGGCCCCCATGATCGGATCGTCGCCGCCCTTGGAGCTCAGGTGGAGGTTGATCAGCAGCAGGCGCTGATCGCCGAATTGGAACTGGGCCACCAGGGGCTTGCGGGTGCCCCCCCAGTCGAGGGCGTCGTCGGCGTCGAAGGAGGGGGCGTGGAGGCGGGCGGGGCTGGGCTGGATCTGGGCGCCGGACCGCTGGCTCAGGAGGTTGATTCGGTCGGAGGGGCCGTCGGCGTCGAGGGCTTCGACCCGCTGGGGCTGGAAGAGGATCACGTTGCGGATGTTGCCCCCGGGGCGACCGCCGTCCCTCCGGTCCTGGGGATCGAGCTGGCGGTAGTCGTACCGCGGGCCGCCGGCGGAGCCGATGGCGCGGATGAGCTTCTCCAGGGTGCGGCCCGCGGACACGGTGCCGTCGTCGTTGGGACCGCTGTCGTCCTGGATCTCCTGGAGGGCGACGATGTCGGGGGAGCGCAGGGCGCCGACGATGCCGCGGGCGATGCGCTGGAACTTGGCGTCGTCGTCGGTCACCGCCAGGTTGAGGACGTTCCAGGTGGCGATGGTGACGGCGTCGGGGCCGCTGCGCAGGTCGGTGACCTCGATCTGCCGCCGGGACGACTGGTGGGCGGGCATCCTGCCGTAGGCGAGGAGCCGGAAGGCCCCGCGGTCGTAGCTGAGGATGCCGCGGATCGGGTCGCCGAACAGGTCACCGACGTCCACCAGGGGAGTGTTGGTGGCGAGTCGGCTCGAGACCATGAGGGCCTCGGGGTTGGGGTCGCCGGGGCGTAGCATGAGGTTGCCGTTGCGGGTCAGGCCGGTGGCGCCCTGGCCGCGGTCGGGGACGACCACGAAGGTGTCGTACTGGCTCGTCGGGCCGACCACCCGGGCTTCCCGCACCTCGACCCGCATGTGTTCGAGGCTTTCGTAGAAGTCGATGCCGTCGTGGCGCTCGTCGAAGCGCTCCAGGCCATCGTCGTCCACGACTTCGGTGGGGGGCCGGCGGCCGTCCCGGCCGATCACCACGGGCTGCGCCATGAGGCCTTTTCGGCTGACGATCTCGCTGGCGTCGGCCTGGATCTGGGTGACGGTCAGGTGCCCGGGCCGTCGGCTCACCTCCTGGACTTCACCGGTGACCCGCACGGTGATGCTGGTGGTGACGATCTCCGGCACGTTACCGACGACGTAGATGGCGTCGGAGGTGGCGTCGTCGCCGTCACCCCGGGGGTCCTGCATCCAGAAGGACTCGGACTGGCGATCGAC
The DNA here is from genome assembly GCA_038748685.1 of Acidobacteriota bacterium. Classification (GTDB taxonomy): domain Bacteria; phylum Acidobacteriota; class Thermoanaerobaculia; order Multivoradales; family J023; genus JAUIJL01. The sequence goes on from JBCDIS010000002.1 coordinate 85,574, forward strand.
GGCGATGATCACCCCCCGGACGTCGACCCGCTGGCCTTCGTACGGGGAGCGATGGCCGGCGCCCTGGACCTCTGGGATCGACAGGCTGCGGGCGGGGGCCAGGACCGGATCGCCGCCGCCGGTGCTGCAGGCGAGGATCGGCCCTAGGCAAAGGCCGGTGACGAGGGCGAGGCGGAGACAGTGGAGCGGGCGAGCGGACGGAACGGGCCTGGGCATGACGGATCGATCCTCTCGAAAATTCGGGTCCGGGGCGGAACGCGGTGGGGCCGGGGACGGGGGGTGGGGCACGGGCGGATCATACACGTCTGATCCTGCGTGTGGGCCGTCTCGCGGTTCTGCGCGCGGCACGCAAAACTCGGGGGGAGCTCCGTCGGCCCGGCGTGCCCGCGTCGAGGATCAGGGGTTCGTGGCGGATCGACCGCGGTTCCAGCCCGAATCGTTTCGGCCGTGCTCGACTCCGCGGGACTCCCGCCGCGATGCTCCCGGGGCTCTCGGGCTGTGCAGGATCAACGCGGGCGGCTTCCGCACGGACCGTTCTCCCGTCGAACCGTCTCCGGAGTAGGGGAGGGGCTTGTCCCCTCCCGCGCGGTAGATCCCAGGACTCTCAGGCTGAGCCGGATCAACGCGACGAGTGGCTTCCGCACGGACCGACCTCCAGTCGAACCGTCTCCGGAGTAGGGGAGGGGCTTGTCCCCTCCCGCACAGTGGAAACGCCGACGGGACACTTCCGAAGCGAGGCGGAACTCGGGACAACGACGATCCCCAGCACCTCTTTCACGGGCTCCATCGGGCGGGGGCAAGCCCCGCCCCTACCCCAGAAAATCGCCAGGTTTGTGACGACACTGACGGGTCCATCGGCCGCTAGTCGAGGAGCGGGATGCGCAGGGAGGGGACGGCGCTGGTGCCGTCGTCGGGGAGGCCGGGGGAGGCGACCTCGAATCGATGGCCGGCGTCCCGGTACTCGTCCAACAGGCTTTGGAGCTCGTCGGTGGGGAACGCCTCGCGTCTCGACACCTTGAGGTCGTCGACGGCGTAGGTGAGGTGGAGGGTATACGGCTCCGCGTCGGGGCCGCGGGCGTCCAGGAGCATGCGGAAGGTGTCGATCTCGGGGTTGTGGTGCTTGCCGTCGCCGGAGAAGACGTAGTGGTCGGCGGTGACGCGTTCGAAAAGCTCCGGCGCCACGTTGTGGTGGCTGCCGTGGTGGGGCAGCTTGAACAGGTCCACGTGGAGCTTGCCGTCGTCGTCCAGGAGCGGCGGGTCCGCCGCTTCGAGGGCTTCGAGGAGGTCGTCCCCCCGCCCGTCGCCGGTGAGCAGCATGCGTTTGCAGCCGGCCTCGGCGAGCACCATCAGGCTCGCCAGGTTGGCGACGCTGCGGTCGAGGAAGGCCGCCACCTCCACGTCGGGCTGCTGGGCGAGGCCCTCGTTTTCGAGGTAGCGGTCCCAGGTGTCACGCAGGGCCCGCACCCGGCTCTCCAGGGGGCCGAGGAGCCGGAAGGTGAGTCCGTCGCCGAGGTCGATGGAGGGGGAGCCATCGCGGGCGACGAGGAGCCCCCCTTCGTCGTCTTCCACCTGGTTGAGGACCAGGCCCAGGGCCTCGGCCTGGAGTCTGAGGGCCCGCCCCTGCCGCACCCCCGCCAGCACCAGGGTGGCCTGGTGGCCGACGGGGACGGTGGGGGTCACCTCCCCGGTGAGGGCGGCGGCGCCGCCGACCGCTTCGGTGGCCTGGTCCAGCAGGTCGTCCGAGCCGTCCCCCACGAGGTCGTCGAAGCTGTTGTGCCAGAGGGTCTCGAAGTCATAGCGCACGGTGCGGGCGGGGTGCTCGTCGTCTTCCCTGATCTGATCGAAGAGGTCCAGCACGCCGTGGATGTGGTCGTCGTCGATGTGGCTGACCATCAGCATCCGGGCCACAAGGGTCTCGGCGTCCCCCCGCAGCTCTTCGAGCCGCGGAGCCAGGCTTCGGCGGTAGACGCCGGCGGGGCCGCCGTCGATGACGATCAGCTTCGGATCGTCGGGGTCGCCGTAGTGGAGAAGCAGGCAGTCCCCGTGCTTGGCCTGGAGGGCTTCGAGGGTGAAGAGCATCGCTGGTTCCTCCCTGGGAAGGTCTGACTAAACGGATTGCAGGGCTCGCAGCACGTCCACCATGCCGCGGCCCTGGAAGTAGCGCTCGCGGCCGAGGTCCGTGGCCGTTTCGCACAGGATGTCTTTGATTCGCTGACCCTTGCCCATCAGCTCGGTGTGGCGGGCCATCAGCAGGGCCGCGGCGCCGCTGACGTGGGGGGCCGACATGCTGGTGCCGTCCTTGGCCTCCCAGTCGCCGCCGGGGACCGGCGCCGTGATTTTTTCGCCGGGGGCCACCAGGTCAGGCTTGAGTCGACCGTCCCCCGTCGGCCCGCGGCTCGAAAAATAGCTGACGCCGTAGGTGTGGGGGCTGGACCGGTGGGTCGCGCCCACGGTGATCACCTTCTGGGCGTTGCCGGGGTCGGTGATGCTGAGGGGCAGGTAGCCCTCCCGGTAGCCGTCCTTGGTCTCGAATTTGTGGAATCCGAGGTTGCCGGCGGCGGCCACCACCACCACGCCGGAGGCCATCAGGCGGTCCGCCTCCTCGCAAATCGGCGTTGCGCCGCAGGCGAAGCTCTCCACCTGGTGCCGGATCGACAGGCTGAGGTTGGCGCCGTGGACCACCAAGTAATCCTTGTGGGCGTTGAGGTAGCTCAGGTACTGGAGGGCGGCGAGGACGGCGAACTCGTCCCCGGCACCGGCGCTACCGGCCGGAAGGTCGCGGCGTCGGCGGTCGGCGGGGCCGAGGACCCTCAGGTCGTAGAGGCGGATGTCGGGGCAGACCCCGGAGGTGGGGCGGCGGTCCCCCTCTTGGGTGCCCCAGGCCCCCAGGATGCCGGCGACGTGGGTGCCGTGCTCCGAAAGGGGGCGATGTCGCTCCCCGTAGCTTTCGTCGTGGGGGATCTCCAAGAACGGGGCGAGGATGCCCCAGTCCACCTGACGGCCCCGCTTGAGGTTGCGGCGCAGATCGATCAGCTCGTCCTCGAGCTCCGGATCCCGCTCCAGGGCCTCCTTCACCTCCTGCGGCAGGTCGCTCCTGCGGCGGATCGTGCTCGGATTGAGGAGGCGGCGGATGCGGGTGAAGTCGAGGGTGCGCACCACCCGGGTTCGTTCCCACCACGGCGGCTCTTCCGCCGGGTCTGCACCGTTCACCGGTTTGGCCACCCCGTGGGGACCCGGCCAGGGGGTGCAGAAGGCGGGGTGGCTGGCGTCGATGCCGCTGTCCACGATGGCCCACGCGATGTCTTTGCAGCTGATCTCGAAGAGTTGGACCGCCGCGTCGGCCTTCACCGAAAGTACGGAGCTGGTGACCGCGTTGGTGGCGGTGCGGTTGCGGTTGACCTGCCAGACGGCGCTGGGCCCGTCCTCGGTGAGGAGCTTCGCCCCGTGTCCCGCGACGGCCTCGGGGTCCGGCAGGAGGCCGGCGTCGAACCACGCTTGGAAAGGGGTCCGGAGGCCCCCCACCATGTCGGCGGTACTGGGCCGGCGGAGCGTCCCTGGATCGTCGTCCTGGGCCTGGGCCGGGTCGTCGCAGCACCCCTGGGCCCAGGATAAAGCCCCCACCGTGGCGCTGGTCCACAGCAGCTCGGCGGTGAGGGAGTGGACCCGCTGGCCGTCCAGGAAATCTCGCAGCAGGGCTTCCAGCCGGCCCCGGCCGTCGGCGTTGCGGATGTAGGTCTGGTAGAGATGGTGACCCCTGTACTGAACCCTCCGGCGCCACCAGCTGGTCATGGGCAGGACCCAGCGGACCACCTCGTCGAAATAGAGCTCGGCGACGACGAATTGGGTGTAGGCCACCTGGGCATCGCCCCTTCCGCTGCGCCGACGGCCGCGGGCGACGTCTTCTCGGAGGCGATGGCCGATCCTCGCCGCGGACGCCTTGTTGTGGGGGGTCAGCAGCAGATCCACGGGTTCCCCGGGGGCGTCGGCGAACTGGCGCCAGACGTCCGGCAGGATCGGGGAATCCTGGGTGAAGCGCCGGGCGGAGGGACCCCCGAAGACGAGCTCCTGCACCAGCTTGGGGTCGAACCGCATGGTCTGCTCCTGCCGAAGATGGTTGGGGGTGGTTCGGAGGGATCGTACACCAGGCTTCGAGAACTTCGAAGGGGCCGGGTTGCGGCCGTTTTCGAAAGGATTTTCGATCGTCGCAATTGTTTCTCGAAAGCGACGAGCCCCGCGGACCGACGGCGGGGCGCGGATCTCCCTGTAGCAGTGTTTTCTCCATCTTTCGCCGGATTCTGGAGGCGACGTCCCCTGTCCGGGAGGCGTTTTGTCGCCTTGCATTTTCTCTGCTACATTGGGCCGCTGTGTCTCAACGAGCGTCCTCCCCTGTCGATTGCTGGCCCACCAGCGAAGCCAACAAGCATGGTTTCGTTTCGTTCAGATTCCTGGTCCGCGAGGCTTCGGAGCGGACCGAGGACGAGTTCGTCGCGCTGTATCCGTCGCCGGCCCTCTGGGTCGTGGACCCGACGAAGATGACCACCGGCATCCGTGAGCTCTTGGCGCCCCTCGACCGCGGCTTTCAGCTGCTGACGGAGAAAATCGAAGGTCAGGCGTTCCTCCGCTACCTCAACAAGGTGGCCTTCGTCTCCAAACGGCCGGGCAATCCCTACCCCCACCTCGTGTCGGTGGGGAGGTCGCCGTCCAATGACGTCACCCTGGCGGTGCCGACGGTTTCGAAGGTCCACGGCTACTTCGCTTTCGAGGGGGACGGCTGGGGATTCACCGACCACGGGTCCTCCAACGGTTCGTGCCTGAACCGGCGGCGGCTCAAGGCGCGGGAAACCTACACCTTGGGCAGCGGCGACGTTCTGCGGCTGGGGCCGGAGGTGAACCTCCGTTTCATGACCCCCGAGGCCCTCTACCGACGGGCGAGGGGCGGCGGCTGAAATTACCCCTTGCACCTCACGCGACGTGAGGTCCTACGCTCTTCCTCGGTGGGCCAAAGGGGCCCAGAAAACAACCTAGGAGGACAACGTCATGGACGACACCCTTTTCAAGGTCGGCGAGCTGGCGGAGCGCATCGGCGTCACCGTCCGCACGCTGCATCACTACGACGAGATCGGTCTCCTGCGGCCGGCTCGGCGTTCGTCGTCGGGGCATCGGCAGTACGACTCCGGAGATCTCGAACGGCTCCAGCGGATCACGTCGCTGCGCCAGCTGGGTTTCTCCCTCGATCAGATCGGCGAGGCCCTGGACGGCGAGCGGTTCCCCATCGCCGAGGTCGTGGCCCTGCACCTGCAGGCCATGCGCCAGCTGATCGACCACCAGCACCGCCTGTGCGATCGATTCGAAGGGCTGCTGTCGCGGCTCGGGGACGGTGAGGAGCTGTCGGTGGACGACCTGCTCGGGACCCTCGAAGAGACGGCGATGATCGAACGTCACTTCACCCCGGAGCAGCTTCGGGACCTGGCGGAACGGGGCCGCAGGCTGGGGGCGGATCGCATCGAGGCGGTCGAGAACGAGTGGCCGGAGCTCATCGCCGCGGTGACCCGCGCGCGGGACGGGGGCCGCGACCCGGCGGACCCTGAGGTGCAGGCCCTGGCCCGGCGCTGGCGGCAGCTGGTGGAGGCCTTCACCGGCGGCGATCCCGAGGTGGAGCGCTCGGTCCAGAACCTCTACGAGCAGGAACCGGCCGCCCGCGAGCGCTCGGGGATCGACCCTGCGCTGATGGCGTACGTCGGCAAGGCGATGGCGGCCGCTGGCACGCCGTCGCCAGACGGGGAGGAGCCGTGAAACGGCTTCGGCCGGCGGGGCGGGGCGGGGTTTGCCCTCGGCTCGCCGTGTCGCCCATCCTCGCCGTCGTCCTGGCGGGGTCGCTCTCCGCCTCGTCTCCGGGGCCGGCCGCCGGCCCGGAACCCGACGGAGACGGTACGCCGGAATGGGCTGAGACGGAGCTGACCCTGGAGGTCTCCGGCGTACGGATCCCCGCCCGGCTCACCTTGCCGCGGAGGGACGGCACCCCGGCCTCGGCGATGGTCCTGGTGCCGGGGTCGCTGCACTCGGACGTCGACGGGAACTATCCGTCTTGGGGGATCTTTCCTCGCACCTATGCGGATCTCGGCCGTCAACTGGCGGCGCGGGGGCACGCCGTGCTCCGCTTCGCCAAACTCGGCCCCGGCAGCGGGTCAGAAGTGGTGGACGCCGCCGCGGCGGAAAGGCACCGAGCCTTCCTGCACCGGGTCGACACGGCCCGGGCCGCCCTCGACCTTCTGCTGGCGAGCCCTTCGTTGAAAGGCTTCCAGGGACCGGCGGTGGTGGCGGGCCACAGCGAGGGGGCGGTGGTGGCGTTCCTGCTAGCCCAGCGGGACCGCCGGATTCGGGGGGTGGTGAGCCTGTCGGGGCCATCGGTGGGCCTCCTGGACATCCTGCGGGAGCAGGCGGCGGCGATGCCGGGGGTAGACGGCCCGGGGGCGCTGGAGATCCTGGACGCCACCCTACGGGCGATCCGCGACGGCGCGCAGCTGCCTCCGGAGGCGGCGGACGATCCGGCGGCCAGGGGGGTCGCTTCGATGGACGAGGCGTCCCACCGCTACCTGGCGGAGGTGGACGGGGTGGACCCGGCGGCGGAGCTCGCGCGGGTCCATCAGCCGGTCCTGTTGATCCAGGGCGGTCGGGACCCGTCGGTGCTGCCACACCACATGCAGCGGCTGGCGACCGCCCGCGCCGGGAAACCGACGAAAACCGCCCTTTTTCCGGATCTCCAGCACATGTACAAGACGGTCGAGGGCGAGCTGGATCCGATGGCCTCCTTCGCCCTCGCCACCGATAGCGATCCCGCCGTGGCAGCGGCCATCGACGGGTGGATCCGCCACAGCGTCGAGTAGGACGCCGCGGCGGATTTCGTCAGTCGAGCTGGACGACGTGGACCACCGCCCGCTCCTTGCGGTGGTGCACCGTCACCAGCTCGGGCCTGCCGTCCCCGTCGAGGTCGACGGGGCGCGGCTGGCCGCGGCTGCCGAAGCCCCCCTGGCCGAGGAGCTCCGTCGGTGAGGCCATCCATCGGGGCTCCTTCTCCACGGGCCTCTTGCGGTGGTTCGCCAGGGCCCCGTGGACCGCCAGCTGCCCCTCCGCCACGGCCACCAGATCCTTGAGCCCGTCGCCGTTGAAGTCGTGGTCGAAGCTCCACCGCGCCCCCGGGAGCTCCAGGTAGATGCGGCGGGATTTTCTCTCGAAGCGGCCGCTTCCCCGTCCCTTCCAGGCGTCCACTCGGAGCTCCCCGCCCCCCATGCCCTCGGGCTGCACCAGCATCAGGTCGTCTTTGCCGTCGCCGTCCAGGTCCTGGACCACCGGCTCCACCTCGAACCAGCGCCGGGAGTCGGTCTCGATGGCCAGGGTGGCGCCGGCGCCGGCGCGGGTGCGGTCGGCCCGCAGCGGGAAGAGGCGGAGCTTGAGCGTCTCGAAGGCGCCGAGACGGTCGGCGCGGGTGGTGACCACCGCCAGCATGGGCCGACCGTCCACCGCCAGGTACCAGCTCCCTTCGACGTTCTCCGGCCCGGGCAGGCGGCACCACGCCTCGCGGCTGCGCTGCTCGGGGTCCGCGGCGCGGGGATCGAGGAGCTGACACCGCAGGCGGGTCCGCCCCTCCGCCGTCGGCCCCGCCAGATAAGGGGCGGCGCCGTCCGCCTGCCCCGCGAGGGCCGTCACCCGCGGGCTCGTGAGGTCCAGCCCGCGGCGGATCCTGCGGGCCGCCACCGGCAGGGGTGCTTCGGCGACGGGGCGGAGGGCGGAACGGGGATCGTCGGCGGCGAACAGCCGCAGCCGGCCCACTTCGGGCACCGCCAGGAGCGGGGCTCCGCTCGCTCTGGACACCAGTCCGCCGCCCTCCAGGGACCGGAGCTCCAGGCCCGCCACGTCCAGCACCTGCCGCGGCGTTCCCCCGCCGACGTCTTCGAGGGCGAAAATACGCCCCCCTTCGCTCATCCAGAGGACGTCCCGGGACGGGGCGTGGAGAATGTCCAGGTCCTTCGAAAGGTCGCCACGCAGCTTGTGGGGGGGCTGGCCGTCGAGGGAGACGCGCCACAGCTCCCGGGGGCCCTCGTCGGTGGAATCATCCTCGTCCCCACCTTCGGGGGAATCCCCTTCGGGGGACAGCAGGACCACCAGGCCCCCGTTCGACGCAGCGATACTGCGGGAACGGCCCGGCAGCACCGCCTGCCAAAGGCGGATCCCGGAGCCGGCGGCCTCGAGGGTCTCCACCGGCGGCGGCGGCTCCCCTTCGGCGGCGGGTTCGTCGTCGTCGTTGTTCACTTCGACGGTCACCGCCTGGGCCCAGACGGGTACGGCGGGCAGCAGCGCCAGCAGGCAGGCGAAGGCCACCAGCAGGCCGAGCCGCAGCGCCAGGGTTTCGAAATCGACGCGGCTCATCGTGCGGGTCCTCCGCTGAGGTAGAGATCGAGGCGGACCGGAGGCGTCACCCCCGGTTCGGGGGCCTTCTTGGGCTGGATCGCCACCAGGTCGCTGCGCCCGTCGCCGTCGAGGTCGTCGATGCGCACCAGGGCGAGGTCCCGGGGTTCTTGGTCGAGGCGCAGCACCAGATCGGGCTTCGTCGGATAGCTGCAGCCCTGGCGGCCGCGGTAGATGGTGACGTCCCGCCCCCGGCCCAGCTGCACGAAGTCGGCTCGCCCGTCGCCGTCGAAGTCGCCGTCGAACAGCGATAGCTGGCGGATTCGGATGTCGTTCAGGTTGACCTTGAACCGGCCGGAGAGATCGAGGCCCGATACCGGCCGGAAACGGCCGCCCTCTTCTTGGCAGTAGAGGTGGAAGTCGAGGCCGATGTTGAGGGTCTTGGTGGTGAGGATGCGCACGGCTTGGAGCATGGAGAAATCGAGGGTCAGGGCGATCAGGTCGAGGTCGCCGTCGCCGTCCAGGTCCTGGAAGCCGCCGGGGATGGAGAAGCCGCCGTCCTCCTGGTCGCCGTCGGTGTCGAAGGTGTACCCCTTGGCGTCGAAGGTGGCGTAGGGCTCGGCGGCCATGGCGAGCCCGTCCGCCGACCGGAAGAGTCGGTAGCGGAAGGGGGGGCGCTTGGCCTCCCGCATCCCCTGCCGGACGCCGGCGTCCTCGGTTTCGAGGCTCTCCTGGGTCAAATACTCCGCCAGGCCGTCACCGTCGATGTCGCCGAACCAGACGATCTCCCCCGCTGGGGCGTCCCGGTCGAACCCGTCCAAGGGGGCGAAGGGGGCCTCGAAGGTTCCGTCGCCGCGGCCCGTCACCACCCGCGGGTCCCCCCAGCCGTCCACGGGGTGGGGGTAGACGAGGTCGAGGCGCCCATCCCCCCCGACGTCGCGGATCTGGGGAATGGGGTAGTCCCGGGACGGCCTCCGGGCGGCGAAGCGGTGGTCGACGGGGGGCGCGACGCGCCCGACGGCGTCGAGCCCCCCGGCCCTGGCCAGGTGGAAAGCGAGGCCGTCGTCCGCCGGGAGCAGGAGGTCTAGGGCACCGTCGCCGTCGAGGTCGTGGGTCAGCTTCAGGTTGGGCACGAAGGCGCCGGTGCCCGCCAGAACGGGCGATTCCGCGACGACCTGCTCGAAGCGTAGCTGCCCCTCCGGCCCCGGCGGTTCGAGCCTCAGGACCGACACCCCGTCGTCGTCCAGGGCGAGGATCGGGTGGCTCGGGGGACCGGCTTCGATCGCCAGCACCGACGGGGGAAGATCGAGGACGTGGGCCACCGGGCGGTAGGCCCCGGGCTTGGACGGATCCGCCAACCACACCCGCAGCTCGCGGCGGTCCAGCAGCGCCGGAACGATGGTCAGGACCTCGACGAGCCCCTCGATGTCGTCCATCTCGGTGGACTCCTCGATGCTCATCTGTTCCCAGTGGGTGTAGGCGACCACCGCCACCAGATCGCGGTGGCCGTCGCCGTCGACGTCGGCGGCCTCGAGGGCCACCGGCGGCCCCGGCAGGTCCAGGGGGGTGTGGCGAAGGTTCAGACGCTCCCGCTGGGCCTCCGTCGGCGCCGCCGAGAGGGCGGCGGCGAGGAGGAGGAGGGGAAGCGCTTTGATGTCGAAACGGAGGGTGCGATGCATCGATTCTCCAGACGCTGTGTCGGCTTTGGGTGTCGGTTCCGTCAAACGGAGGTGGACGGTTTCGGTGAAGAAACGACCGACCACCTGAAGTACTTCAGAAGACCTTCAAGAGTTATGCCGCTCTGCTACGATGCGGCCACCATGGACGCCGATCAAGTCTCGCGTCGCGCCGAGCTCCAGGGTAAGACCGTCCGGCGCCTCCTGCGCCGCGGAGCCCGGGGTCGCATCGCCAAAATCCTGGCGAAAGTTCGGCCGGAGGACGTCGCGGTGATGTTCCGCGTTCTGACCCCGGGGGAGCAGTTCAGCATCTTCAAGCTGCTGCTGGCGGACTTCCCCGAAGCGGCGGGGGACGTGCTCCTGGAGTTGGAGCCCCAGTCCCGACTCGGCGTCCTGCAGCAGCTGTCCCCCGACCAGGTGGCCCACCTCCTGGAGATGGCGGCGGTGGACGACGCGGTCTTCATTTTGGACGCCCTGCCGGAAGATCTCAAAGAGCAGGTCATGGCGATCGTCGACCTGGAGGATCGCTTCTCCGAGGTCCAGGCCCAGCTCGAGTACGCCGACGACACCGCCGGCCGGATCATGGACACGGTGTTCGTCGCCGTCGAGGAGGACTCGAAGGTCGCCGAGGCCACGGCCCGGATCCGCCAGTTCGCCCAAGACGTCGACATGATTTCGTACCTCTACGTGGTCGACAAAAGTGAGCGGCTGGTGGGGGTGACGCCGCTGCGCAACCTGCTTCTGGCGGACCCGGAGGAGACCCTCGGGGAGGTCATGAACCCGTCGGTCATCAAGGTCCACACCGACACCGACCAGGAGGAGGTGGCGCAGCTGGCGAACCGCTACGACCTGCTGGCGATTCCGGTGGTGGACGAGGAGCACCGGCTGGCGGGCATCGTCACCATCGACGACATCCTCGACATCTTCAAGGAAGAGGCGAACGAGGATTTCTACAAGATGGCGGGTACCTCGGAGGACGAGGTCCTCTACCAGGACCGCTCCCTCAAGGTGGCGAGCATCCGGCTGCCGTGGATCCTCTTCAACCTGGTGGGGCTCCTGGGGGCCGGCGTCGTGGTCTCGCGGTTCGAGGAGGCCTTCGGCATCGCGATGTTGGTGGGCTTCATCCCGGTGATCATGGGCATGGCCGGCAACGTCGGCGCCCAGACCTCCACCATCGCGGTCCGCGGACTGGCCACCGGCCGGCTGGGCCTCGGCGACGGTCGGGTGAAGCGCTTCCTCTGGCAGCAGCTCAAGGTGGGGACGGTCCTAGGGGCCACGTGCTCCCTGCTGGTGGCGGTGGTGGCCTACTTCACCGGCGGCGAGGCGCCCCTGCCCATCGCCCTGGCGGTGGGGACGTCCCTCTTCTTCACCGTCCAGCTGGCCAGCCTCAACGGCGTGTTGGTGCCGGTGCTCTTCGAGCGCCTGGGCTTCGACCCGGCGGTGGCCTCTGGACCCTTGGTGACCACCGCCAACGATGTCCTCGGCGTGCTCATCTACTTCAGCCTCACCGGCGTCCTCTTCCAGGCCCTGCAGGTCTAGGTCAGCGGAACCATCGCCGATGCGCATCCTCGGCGCCCCCGCCATCCTCCTCGACGTCGTCAATCTCCAGGAGCGCGACCGCATCGTCGCCTTCCTGACCGCCGAGCACGGCCAGAAGCGGGGGGTCGCGAACGGCGCCCGGACCAAATTCAGCCGCTTCGCCGGCCAGCTCCAGCCCCTCGCCAAGGCCCAGGTCCGCTGGTCCGAAAAGGACGGCCGCGACCTGGTCCGCATTTCCGAGGTGCAGATGATCCGGCCGGCGGCCAAGCTCCAGGAGGATCTCGAAGGGATCCTACTGGGGGCGTACCTGGCGGAGCAGTTCTCCGAGTTCGCCCAGGAGGGGGAGCCCACCTCCGATCTGTTCCGCCTGCTGGACAGCACCCTCGACGCCATGCTCGCCGGGGTCGATCCGATTCTGGCGGCCCGCTATGTGGAGGTATGGGTGCTGCGGCTCTCGGGGATCCTTCCGGTGCCCCGGGAGTGCCCCCTGTGCGGACGGGCTTTGGAAGCGCGGGCGATCCTGCTGGAGGTGGAGGGGGCCGTGGTGTGCGAGGATTGCGCGGAAGGGCAGCAGCGCTTCACGGTCGGACCGGGGGAGCTGGAGTTTCTGCGCCGAAGCGGCCGAGAAAACCTGCCGCGGATGGCGAAGGCTCCTCCGCCCCCGGCGGTGCTGCGTCGAATCGAGGAGCTCTGCGCCAAGATTCGACGCCACTTCCTGCAGGGGGAGCTGCGGAGCTACCGGGTGATGCGACGGACGCTGGCGGGGTCCTAGGGGCCTTCGCCGGGCGGGACAATCACAACGGGGGAACGGGCATGGCGAGCCTGGAACAGGTCATCGGAAGGCTTTCGGAGTTCTGGCGGGAGCGGGGCTGCGTCCCCGTGGCGTCCTCAGGCCTTCCCCTACCCGTCGGCCTGATGCACCCCCGGGCGTTCTTCGGCCTGCTGGGGACCGGCCCTTGGCGGGCCGCCTGGCTGCAGCCCGTCCACCGGCCGATGGACGTGCGCCACGGACGCCACCCCTTCCGAACCGGCCGTCACCTCCAATTCCAGGTGGTGCTGCGGGAGCCCCCGGCCGGCGAGGTGCGGGGTTGGTACCTCGACAGCTTCGCTCACTTGGGGCTCGACCGCTCGGTGCGCGATTTCCGCCTCTTGGACCTGAAGTGGGGCCTCGCCTCCCTGGGGGCATCCGGCCGCGGCTGGCGGCTCAAGGTGGACGGCCTCGGGGTCGGCCGGCTGATCTTCCTCGAAACCCTCGGGGGCCAAACCCTGGATCCGCCGCCGGTGGAGATCTCCTACGGCGTCGAGTATGTGGCCATGGCCCGGGACGCCGCGGCGTCCGACGGCGACGTCTTCACGCTGCCCTGGAGGAACGACGGGGAGGTGGTGGGGCCGGGGTACGACCCCCTGCGCCGGCTGGAGGAGGAAGAGCTCTCGCGCTACGCCGCCGAGGTGGCGGGGGTGGACCACCTGCGGCGCACCTTCGAGGGCCTGGTGGCGGAGGCGCGGCGCTGCCTCGACGCCGGCCTGGCGGGACCCGCCTACGAGCTGGCGGTGCAGGCCGTTCCGATGCTCGACCTGTTGTCGGTCCGCGGCGAGCTCCAGGCCCAGGGGCGGGCCGCCGGCCTGGCGGAGGTCCGCGGGCTGGTGGGCGGCGCCGCGTCTCTGTTCCGCACCGGGCAGGGGTCGCCGCCGAAACCGAAGCCAGAGACCCGGGCGACCCCAGACCCCGGCACCGGAGACTCCGATGGCGAGTGAATTCCTGCTCGAAGTACGATCCCACGAGCTGCCGGCGGGGCAGCTCGCCGGCTGGCTCCGGCGCCTGTCCACGCGCCTTTTCGAGGAGCTGATGAGCCGCGGGCTGGGGCCCAAGGAGATGATCACCGGAGCGACTCCGCGGCGGGTCGTCCTCTGTTTCCGAGGCCTGCCGGAAGAAGAGGCGGGGCGCCGAGAGCTGGAGCTCGGCCCGCCGGTGGCCGACGCCTGGGACGGCGCCGGGGAGCCCACCGAAGCTCTCCTGGGATTCGCCGAGCGGGTGGGCCTCGCCCTCGACGAATTGGGGACGGAGCGCACCGAGCGGGGGGAATACGTCAGCGCCGTGCGGGATCTGCCGGGCCGTCCCCTGGTGGACCTCCTGACGGAGCGGGTCCCCAAGATACTCGCCGAGCTGCCACGCTCCAGCGACGGTCTCCTCGGGTCCGAGGACTGGCTGCGGCCGGTGGTGGGGCTCTTGGCCCTCCTCGACGGCGACGTCCTGCCCCTCCGCCTCGGGGGGCACGCCGCCGGCGCCGTCAGCGCCGGCCACCCCGCGTGCTCTCCGGAGCCCTTCGAGGTGGACGGCTGGGACACCTACGCCGAAGCCCTCGCCGCCCGCCACATCGTCATCTCCCTCGAGGCGCGGCGACAGCGCCTGGTGGAGGGCCTCACCGCCGCCGCCGCAGAGTTGGGGGGGACGTTCGTCCCCGACGACGACCTTTTGGAACGGTTGGTGGCGCGGTGTGAGATCCCGGGGGTCGTCTCCGGAGCCTTCGGCCCCGAGTACCTGGAGCTGCCCGAAGAGATCGTGCTGGCGACCCTCGGCCAGGACCACGGGGCCTTCGGGGTCCGCCGGGACGGGGAGCTCCTGCCCCACTTCATCACCGCCATGGACCGCCCCGACGACCCCGAGGGGCACGTGTTGGCGGGCCAGGAGCTGGCGGCCCGCGGTCACCTGGAGGACATCCGCTTCCACCACCTCGCCGATCGCCGCCGTCCGCTGGCGGAGCGGGCCCGGGCCCTCGGGGCCCTCGAGGTCCGGGAGGGTTGGGGTACCTACGACGACAAGACCGCCCGGCTGCGGGAGCTCGTGACCCTGGCCTGCGGCCAGCTCGGCTGGGGGGACGTGGAGACGCATGCGCTGGAGACGGTGGGGCTGCTCGACGGCGACCTCGGCACCGGCGTGGTGGGCCGCTTTCCCCGCCTGCGGGGCCTCGTCGGCGGGGTCCACGCCCGGGGGGAGGGCTACGTCGAGCCGGTGTGGCAGGGGATCTACGATCATCGGCTACCCCTAGCGGACGCCGACGGCGTTCCCCGGGGCCAGGTGGGCCAGGTGGTGGCGGTGGCGGATCGGCTCTCGACCTTGGTGGGTCACATCGGCTTCGCCGACGCCCCACCGACGGCGAGCAAGGATCCCCACGGCCAGCGTCGGGCGGCGTCGGGCCTGCTGCGGGTGGTGGTGGAGGCGGGCCTGGAGCTCGACCTCGATCTCCTGGCGGCGCGGGCTGTGCTGCTCTACGGCGAGCACCTGGAGCGCGGCGCCGCCGACATCCTGCGGGACCTCCAGGCCCTGCTGGCGGATCGCCTCGATCAGCTCCTCGGCCGCCGTGGCTTCCGCTGGGACGAGATCGAGGCCGCCAAGGCCGTCGGGACCGCCAACCTCCCCGACCTCGTGGCCCGTATCGAGGCCCTCCGCGGGGTGCGGGAGGACCCCCGCATGCTGTCCCTGGTGCGGGCGGCGAAGCGGATCTCCAACATCGTGCAAGGGGTGCCGGAGCATGTCCTCGACGGGGAGCTCCTGGAGGAGCCGGCGGAGCTGGACCTTCACCGCGCCCTCGGTTCCATCGGCGCCGGCGCCGAGGAGGCCGCCGAAGCGCGGGAATACGAGACCTGCCTGCGGCACCTGATGGAGCTGGTGCCGACCCTCGACCGCTTCTTCGCCGACGTGCTGGTGATGGCGGAGGACGAGCGCCTGCGCACCAATCGGCTCGCGCTGCTCCAATCCTGCCGGCGGATCTACTGGCGGGTGGCCCGGCTCAAAGCGCTGGCGGTGTCCTGAACCGCTGGGGCCCCCTCGGCCCCGGCGCGGTTAGAATGCCAACCCATGGCCAGGATCCATCTCCTCGACGACCACCTCATCAGCCAGATCGCCGCCGGCGAGGTGGTGGAACGGCCCTCGTCCGTGGTCAAGGAGCTGGTGGAGAACTCCCTCGACGCCGGCGCCAAAGAGGTGCGACTGGAGCTGGAGGCCGGCGGAAAGCGCCGGATCGTCGTCACCGACGACGGCCGGGGCATGTCGGGGGACGATGTCCTCCTCGCCTTCGACCGCCACGCCACCAGCAAGATCGAGCGCTTCGAAGATCTCGAGGAGGTGGCCACCCTGGGCTTCCGCGGCGAGGCCCTGGCGTCCATCGCCGCGGTTTCGCGGGTCGAGCTGCGCACCGCCGAAGCGGCGGGGGAAGGGCAGCGGGTCCGCATCGAGGGGGGGCGCATAAAGTCGGTGGAGCCGGTGGCGTGCCCCAAGGGCACCCGCATCGAGGTGGCGTCCCTGTTCTTCAACGTCCCCGCCCGTCGCAAGTTCCTCAAAAAGCCCGCCACCGAGCTGCGGCGGGCGACGGAGGTGGTGCAGGGGTACGCCCTGGCCCACCCGGAGGTGCGCTTCGCGGTCCACCACGAGGGTCGGGCCCTGCTGGAGACGCCCCCCGTCACCCCGGATCCCCAGGGACTGCGGGAGCGTCTGGCCCAGGTCTTCGGCCGCGATCTGGTGGAGAAGCTGCACGAGATCCCCGTGGACTTTGTCACCGAAGAGGAAGCCATCACCGGCTTCGTCGGCGGCCGGGAAACCTCCAGGGGGCGCCGCATCTTCCTCTATGTAAACCGCCGGCTGGTGCGGGATCGGATCCTGCTGGCCCGTTTCTACCGAGCGGTGCGGGACGAGTGGCGTAGCGAAGACTTCCCGGCCCTCTTCCTGTTCCTGGAGCTACGGCCGGACCTGGTGGACGTCAACGTCCATCCCCAGAAGGCCGAGGTGCGGTTCCGGGACCTGTCGATCGCCGATCGGGTGGAGGACGCCCTCCGCCGGACCCTCGACGGCGCCCGATCCCAGGGGTCGGCGCCCCTTGCGGAGCCTAGGTCCCTGCCGGCGGTGCCGGCCGCCTGGGAAGGCCTGGGGGGGCGACCGTCCCGCCTGGGGGCCCCGGGGCCTGCGGGTGAGGTTGCGTCCCCCGGCCCCCTGACCCCGTGGGCCCCGGGTCGGGGGGGTGGTCGCGGGACGGGATACGGGTCGTCGGCGGGGGAGCTTCGGGAGAGTGAGGCGGTCTACGGCTCCCCCGGGGGCGCGGGCGCCGGGGGCGTCAGCACCGGTGACCTGGGTGGCCTGGGGGGCCGGCGGGCGGACCCGGTCACAGAGCCGGTGCTGCCGGGGATCGCCCGGCCCCACTACCGCCCCATCGAGCCCTCCAAGGTGCCGCTGGCGGGGCGTGGCAAGGACATCCCCCCGTTCCGCCTCCTCGGGCAGTACAAGGGGTCGCTGATCCTGCTGGAAGGGCACGACGGCCTGTACCTGATCGACCAGCACGCCGCCCACGAGCGGATTCTCTACGAGAGGCTGAGCTCCTCCCTGGCGGAACAGAGTACGTCGAGCCAGACCCTCCTGGAGCCGATCCTCCTCGAGCTGGCCCCCTCCGAGGCCATGCGCCTGCGGGAGCTGGCGGAGGCTCTGGGTGCCTGCGGCTTCGACCTGCGGGACCTGTCGGGGGATGACCTCGCCCTGGCGGCGATCCCCGACGTGCTGACCCTAGAGGATGCGGAATCCATCGTCCGCGGCCTGGCCAACGCCGGCGACGTCGAGGGTGGGGACGTCGAAGCGGTACGCCGCCGCCTGCTGAAAGAGCTGGCGGCGGAGATGTCCTGCAGAGCGGCGATCAAGATCCATCGGCCGATGCCGGTGGCGGAGATGGAGGCCCTGGTGTCGGAGCTGTTCGCCGCCGAGCAGCCCTACGCCTGCCCCCACGGTCGCCCCACCGTCCTCCACATGGGGGACGCCGACCTCGAACGCCGCTTCGGGCGTCGGTAGCCCGGGGCCCGTCAACCCCGTGGCTGCGGGCTGAAGACGAGGCACATGGCGTCGTAGAGGTCGTCCATGGTGTGGTCCTTGAGATCGCGGGTGAAGTCGAAGTAAACGGCGTCCTCGTCTCCGGTGTCGTGGCGCAGCTTGAGGATCACGGTGGAGCGCTTGCGCTTGACCTCGGTCACGGTCACCGGCCCGGGCCCCAGCTCCAGCACCTCGGTGCCCACCTCGCCGAAGGACAGGCCGCCGAGCTCCCGGCCGAGGAGACGCTCCGGCAGGGGGACGAAGTTGTTCCCCATACGGGCCTCAAAGAGGATCGACCGGCCGTCGACCACGTGGGTGGTGGCGAGGTGGGTGCCCATGACGCTGGAGACCACCTGGTAGGTGGGGAGCTTGAGCTGTAGGCGCTGGCCCACCAGCTCGCCGCCGAGACGCTTGGCCCCCTTGGAGAGAGGCCCTCCGGCCCCGAAGCGATAGCAGTGTTGTTCCCTGGGGACGGCTTCGAGCTCCAGGTCCATGACGTCTTCGGCCCCGAGGGGCAGCTCGACGGTGGCGCGGAAGGGCCGCGTCGCTTTGCCGAGGACTTCGAGGGAGTGGGCCCCCTCGTCGAGGTGGACGGTCATGGGGGTCATGCCGACGAAGGTGCCGTCCACCAGCACGGCGGCGGGGTCGTCTACGGCATCGGTGCGGTCGAGGTCGAGGGAGGCGAGGCGGACCAGCGCTTCCCGGAGCTCCCGAACCTCACCGGGCCCGAGCTGCAAGGACGAGCGCAGGGTGCGGTGGCCCGGCAGCTCGAGGGCGAGGGTCCGTTCCCCCATCCCAAGCTCGACCTTGGTGGGGGTCTTCCCCTTGAGCTCCCCGTCGACGAAGACCTCCGCACCGGGGGGATCGGTGGCGAGGTCGAGCCACGAGCGGCAGGTCTTCTCAAGGGACTCCTCGCGCATGCGGAACGATTCGTCCAGCCGGTTAGGGTTGTCTTTCACGACCTCCACGCCGGAAACGCCATCCACTGAGCGGGCGACTTCCCGCGCCCGCATGTCCCGCTCCACGAAAGCCTTCATCTCTTTGAAGCGCCCCTTGAAGCCACGGGCCCCCCGGCCGGCGGCCCAGTCGTCGGCGTTCGGTGGGATCAGCTTGACGGAGCCGAAACGGATCTTGCCGACCCGTACTGGGAAGTCGTCGAGGAGGGGGTCGGCGTCCAAGGCGAGGTAGATCTCGCAGCGGACGCTGACCTCACCCTCTTCGGCGGCCGGAACGGCCTGCGGAACGAGGAGGGCGGGGAGCAACCAGAGAAGGAACGCCGGAAGCATGCCGGCCACGTAGGGCGTGCGGTGGAAGGACTGCATGTCGATTCTCCATGGCAAAGGATGGTTCGCCGGCGGCGCCGGCAAAGGCTGGAACGCCCTATAGGCGGAAGCGCGGTGTAAACCCCCTCGACGGAGTCCCCAGATTCGAATGGGTCCTCCGATCTTCTCTGAGTTG
Source organism: Acidobacteriota bacterium (assembly GCA_038748685.1). Classification (GTDB taxonomy): domain Bacteria; phylum Acidobacteriota; class Thermoanaerobaculia; order Multivoradales; family J023; genus JAUIJL01. The sequence continues at coordinate 104,495 of JBCDIS010000002.1, forward strand.
CGACGGTAAAAGGCATGAAGTATGGGCGTATGGGCTCCGCTAAAGCGTTTCGCGGGCACATATAGGGCCATGAAAATACAAAATATCTTGACAATAGATGCTGAGGCTCCGTAGCCTTCGGCTCTACCGTTCGAGATCCTGCTTTCCTTCCTGCCCGATGCTCTGACGAGCCCAGCTTCCGTCCGCTCCCGGTTTCGCCCCCTTCCGCCCACCGGCCGCGAGGGGCGCCCCATCCCAGACGCTGGCCCGGCGGTTCCCCCGTCCGGGTCCGAGACATCCAGACTGCGGAGACGAGCCCCCCGCGGGACGGCCGTCCTCCGTCTTCTCAGGAGTGTGCACCCATGAATCCCGAGACCCCCATTCGTAGAGCCCACGTCCGCGGGGCCCTCTTTGCCCTCACCCTGTCGATATCGATCCTCTTCGCGGCGGACGCCGCGCTGGCCTGCGCCGGTCAAGACGAACCGATCGTCCAAGAGGTGGGGGCGCTGATCGACAGCCAGGATCCCGTCTACCTCGTCGTCGACGGCCAGGCCGTCGTGCCCAACGCCGTACCCCTTTTCATCAAGAACGGCCGGATGCACGGAGAGCTGTCGTCGATCTTCGACGCCCTCGGCCTGCAGCTGCGCTGGGAGGGCGCCCCCGCCTACCGCATCACCGCCCTCAAGGACGACCTGGAGCTGGTGCTCCACCTCGGCTGCCGGTCGGCGGCCAAGGATCTCTACGGTAAGGACGCCGCTTCGATCACCATGGACGCGGCGCCGTTCATCGCCAACCGCTACGGCGTCCCCACCAATCGCACCGTGGTGCCGGTCTCCTTCGTGGCCGCCGCCACGGGGGCGGAGGTGTCGTGGGACAACGCCACCCGCACCGTCACCATCGAGTCCGGTAGGACCTGGTTCTTCGATTGGAAGCTCCCCTCCGACGGCGGCTACTACCAGGGCACCTACATCCAATACACCGACGCCCGTTACCAGGAGCCCATGGCCTGCCCGGCGGGCTTCGCCCTGGAGGACGTCGGCCCCTACAGCGGCCGCTGGTGCGCCAGCTCAACGGAGGCCCACGGGCCGTTCACCCAGGCCATGATCCAGGCCTGCGGCGGCACCGGAGCCTGCCTCAATGACCGCTGGAGCAAATCCTTCGCCAAGGGTCTGCGGGGGGACGGCCTGTGCGCCGCGGGGTCGAGCTTCGAGCCCCTCGTCAAGTACTGCGTCGAGCCGGGGGTCGGCGGTGGGCGGGCCCTGGGGCCCTTTCCCCAGCGCTACCGGGACCGCTGTCTGACCTACGCCGACGCCGCCACCTGCAACGGTGACCGCTGGCCCGTGGATGTCGTTCAGAAGGTGACCGACACCGCCGACCTCGCAGGCCCCACCCTCTCCACCCAGGGGGTTCTGGACATCTTCCGCGCCAACGGTGAGGTATTCGGGGTGCCCCTGGAGAACAACGACCTGGTGAGTGCGGGCCTGTTCTCCCCCGACGGCGCCGCCGACGGCAACGGCAACGGCGGCAACTACGTGCTGTCGGAGGCGACCCTCCCCCCCTTCGTGCTGTCGGGGCGTCGGCAGACCGACAGCCTGGTGCGTACCGCCTACCTGCTCCTGCCCTCCGCCGTCCGCAGCAGCTATGCCTTCCTCCTGCCCGACAAGGTGGCCCAGGACCCCGAGGCCTACCTTCCCTACATCCGCAGCAAGCAGAAGGCCATGGTGATCGGCGCCTTCATGGGCCCCGGCGGAATCAAAGCGGTGGGGGACGCCAAGAATCAGGCGGTACTGCTGCGGCAGGAGCGGGAGCTGTTCAAGCTCCGCTCGACCCTGGCACTGCTGGAGAGCCTCGGGGTGACGGTGGAGGGCGTCTTCTACTCGATCGGCGACACCGTGAAGCTAGACCGCAACGAGCCGAACGCCGCCGCCGTCAACGCGGAGATGGACCGCATCGCCGCCGTCGCCCAGCAGCGGTTCGACCGCATCCTCTCCGCCGCCGGGCTGGGCGCCCTCGCGAGGCCCCTCTCCTTCGGCGGTGACGAGTTGGTCCACGTCGCCTTCGCCGAGGCCCTGGGTACCCGCTACTCCGTCTACGTCGACATGCAGGATCCGACCGCCAAACCCCGCTACGATGGCGGTCGCACCATCGAGGAGATCGTCGACGCGAAGCTGGACGAGGCTGGCCTCATCAGGGTTTCGAGCCCCGCCGCCGCGGACCTCGAGCTCTACGTCTTCTCCCGGCCCGCCGGCGACACGGCGATGGACACCGCCGCCGATCGGGCGTTCATGGCGGCCATCGACGCCCTTCCAGCGTCCCGCCGGGCCCGCACCATCGTCGCCGACGCGCGGATCAACAACGGCGCCCTCGACGAGGTTTCCGTCCCGGCCCACTGCGACCTGCTGACCTGGACCGGGTGGGGGACGGGGGGCAACAACATCGGCTTCGCGATCGCCCAGGGGAAGATCCTGCACCACGCCCAGAGCGCCGTCAACGCCCGGAGGCTCCTGCTGGAGGCGGTGGCCCACGACGTCTACGCCAACGGCTACCAGCAGGCCCAGTGGGGGCCCCTCAAGAGTCAGATCCAGTCCACCTGCGGCGTCACCTTCAACCACCATCCCGGCTACGGCGAGCACCAGGCGGACGACGTCTACTGCATCTTCAACCAGGTGACGGCCTTCGTCAGCGCCAAGATGCTGTCAAAGTTCCCCCGCGGCGCGTGCATCCCAGGCACCCATCCGCAGCCGTTCAAGTTCACCGCCCAGATGTGGCGGACCTTCGAGTCGGAGGTCCACATGTGGCCGACGGTGAACACCCAGGGAGAGATCTTCGCCCCGGGGGTCTACCGGAAGGACCCGGTGCCGGGGGCCACGCTGCCGATGTGGCACGTGCTCAATCCGATGGGCCGTGATCCGGCCGGCGCCGTGGTCGTCGACCTGGCGTACCTGCTGACGGAGTAGGAAAGGCCGACCTCAGGGGTCTTCGGAGGACCCGACGGCGATCACCAGGAGGGTCAGATCGTCGTCGGGGGCTTTGCCCCTGGACCAGGCGCCGGCGGCGGCCAGCAGGCCGTCGAGGAGGGCGTCGGCGGACCCGGCTCCCTCCTGCGCCACCACCTCCGCGACCCTGCCGTAGCCGAGGGGCTCGCCGTCGGCGTCGGTGGTCTCCGGCAGTCCGTCGGTCATGAGCACCAGCCGATCCCCCGGACGCAGGTCCAGGGTCTTGCGCTCGTAGGTGTCCCCCAGCTGACTGCCGAGTGGCAGGCTGTGGAAGGCGATTTCCTCCACCTCCGGCCGGGGACCGGCGCGGTAGACCAGGACCGGCGGCATGCCCGCCGCCGCCAGCTCCACCCGTCGGCCGTCGGCGTCGAACCGGGCTACCGCCAGCGCCATGTGCCGGCGCCGCAGACCCAGGCGCCGCAGGGCCGCGGAGCTCTCCCCCAGCAGCGCCTCTGGGGCCATGGCGGCGCCGAGCCCCCGGAGGATCCCCTGGGTCGTCGCCACCAGGGTCCCGGCCTGGACGCCGTGGCCCGTGGCGTCCCCGAGGACCGCCAGCAGGGGTCCGCGGGCCGGCCCTAGGAAGTCGTAGTAGTCACCCCCCACTTCGGTGGCGGTGCGCATGTGGGCCACCACCGAGAGGCCCGGCGGCGAAGGGAGGGTCCTGGGGAGGAGGGCCAGCTGGAGCTTCCTGGCCTCCTCCAGCTCACTGTCCTTACGTCGATTCTCCGTCTCCAGCCGCGCCCGCTCCACCTCCTGCTGACGGGCCCGGCGCTCTTGCTGGAGGGCTTCGTCGGACAGCACCTTGACCCTCCGCAGCTCCCGTTCGAGGCGGCCCTGGGTGCGGGCGTAGTCGCGGGCCAGGTACACCGACATCGACGCCATCAGGAACACCAGGCAGTAGTACGGAGCCGGGAAGTCGACGAATTGCCAGAGGGTGGGGACGACGTCGAGGCTGGCCAGCAGCTGATAGGGGGACAGGACCACCAGGGGCAGGGCGCCGACGGCGAGGATCCTTCCCCCGGACTTTTCGGAGTCCTCCTCCGTCCCGCCGCGGTTTCGAGGAGAGCTGAACATGACGCGTGCGATCTCCACGTTGATCGCCAGCATGAAGAGGTAGGAGCCGGCCTGGTTCTCGAAGGGCTGGTAGAGCCCCCAGAGCAGCAGGGGTACGCCGACGGCGGTGAAGAGCCAGAACTGCCTCGGCAGCTGGGGCCGGATCAGCGCGTAGGCGAAGCGCAGGCAGGCGAGGGCCATCAGCACGAAGGCGGCGTGGAATAGGGCGCTGAGGCCTAGGTAGGAGCCGGACTCGGCGGCGACGAAGATCTGGAAGTTGGTGAAGATGGCGGCCCCCGCCGCCGCGGCCATGCAGACGAAGTAGAGGTTGGGGCCGGTGCGGGCGCGGAACACCACCAGCAGCAGGTGGGTGAGCACGAAGGCGAAGCTGATTCCCGCCAGCAGCATCTGGTGGGCGGAGAGCTTGCGCACCAGCTCCACCCGACCCTCCACCATCGGCCGCAGGGGACCCACCCGCAGGCGCAGGTACGGCTCTTCCCCCTTCCACCGGGGGGACTGCAGGAGCTGGGAGGAATAGCGGACGGCGATGACGTGCTCGCTGGGGCCCTCCCCGTCCGCGGCGCCCAGCCCCAGGACGATGGGCCTGGGGTCCTGGGTCCGATCCGGGACCTCGGCGTCGGGGTCCCGGCCGACGCGGCCGAAGTTGTGAACGGACCGCCCGTCGACGAAGACCTCGCTGGCGCCGAGCTGCTGGATCCTCAGGCCCACCGGGACACCCCGGGCCTCGGGATCCGCCCGCACGCGAAAGCGGAACCAGCCGATTCCCTTCCAAGCGTCGGTGGGGAAGGTGCCGACGGGAAGCTCTTTCCACCCGGAGTCGTCGAGCCCCGGCGCCGCCCAGGCCAGCTGATCCCCGGACCGCCAGCGGTAGGTGGGCAGGAGGCTCACGGCGGAGCCCGGATCGACCTCACCAAAGGCGGCGACGGGGGCGAGGATCATCGCGGAGATGCAGCCGAGGACGGCGGCGAATCCGCCTCGCCGACGGCGGTCTGGCGTGGATCGGGGTTTCATGGGATGCGGTCGGCGTGGGGTCTCGGTGGACGGCGGCGAAACGATCTCGGCGGGCTATGGAGGGTTTCGCAGAATTCCCCCCGACGGACGTGATTCTAGGGGTTGATGGCGAACCCACTGCGGGTTCTTCGTGTCAATATCGCGATACGCTTTGGCTAACCGCCAAAAATCGATTGCCCGTCCACCGGCAGAAAGGGAGTTCCTATGCCCAAGACCTTCGCTCTCCGCTTGTCCGTTTGTTGTCTGGCGCTGCTCGCCCTCGGCGTCGCCGCGTCCGCCGAAGAGCACGTCATCAACATCGTCGGCCTGGACTTCGTCCCCGACGACCTGACGATCAATGTCGGGGACACCGTCCGCTGGATCAACGACGGCAATGCGGCCCACAACGTCGTGGCCGACGACGGCTCGTTCAACAGCGGGCCCCCGAGTCCCGACACCTGGGAGTTTACCCATACCTTCAACAAGGGCGGCACCTGGACCTACCATTGTGAGCCGCACCAGGCTGTCGGCATGGTCGGATCCATCACCGTGGTCGGCGTCTTCGGCGACTCCTTCGACGGCGCCGATCTCCAGTCCTGGGATCAGGAAGAGCCGGATCGTCCCTACTGCGTCTGCTACTTCTCCGCCGACTGCGGGGCCGGCACCTTCTGCGACTACGGCCCCGGTGGCTTCTCGACCCACGACATTTGCACCTGGGTGGACGTCAAGCCCAACGGCAACCCCGGTACCGGCTGCAACGAGCCCCATATCGGTCCGTGGGGCGGCGAGATCTGCGACGGCATTTGCTCCCCCGACACCGCCGGCTCGTCCCTCGGCTCCGAGGCCCTGGAGCTGCTGACCCAGGGTATGTTGATGTGGGCGGAGGCGATCCTGCAGCCTTCGGAAGCAGGCGGCGGTCCGGTGGATCCGGTCCTCGCCGCTCAGATCGACCGCCTCGGCTTCGACCAGGAATTCGCCGCCACCATCCTCGGCCGTCAGACCGCAGATCTGATGGTCCTGGCGGGTGGCCAGCCCTTCTACAAGCACTTCTGCCACCATGAGCAGTACCCCGAGGATCCGGATCCCGCCCTCTACGTGGACCTCTCCGCGGATCCCGAAGGGGCGGCCATGATGCGCCTGCTGGTGGAAGCGGTGACCTCCGAGATGGGCCATCCGGGGACCGCCGGCGACATCCTGGCGCGGTTGCCGGCCACCTGCCCCGACTACGCCTCGCGGGTGTCGGTGCGCTGCGCCGGCGACAACGTGCTCAAGTGCCTGAACCGGGAGATCGTCTCCCTGGCTCGGTTCCTGACCACGCCCCGGGATTGGACCCAGGGATACGGCCGGTAATCCGGTCCGTGGTCTAGGTTGCGCGTTCCCCTGATCGTCGCCGCATTCGCGGCCTCGGCTCTCGCCGGGGCCGCGTTCGCCGCCGGCCCACAGGCGTGGAGTTTCGTCGAGGTCGCCGCCGAAGCGGGGCTCGACTACGAGCACGGCTTCGTCGACATCGAACAGCGGGAGATCCACGTCATGTCCGGCGGCGTGGCGGCGGGGGACGTGGACCGGGACGGCTGGGTGGACCTCTACGTGGTCCGCGGCAACCTGGGGCCGAACCAGCTGTGGCGCAACCGGGGGGACGGCACCTTCGAGGAGGTGGGGGCCGAAATGGGCCTCGACCTCGACGATCCCTTCGGGTCCGGCCCGCTCTTCGTGGATCTCGATGGGGACACCTGGCTCGACGTGCTCGTTGGGGGCGTCGGCGATCAGGGACCGCGGATCCTACGGAACTTGGGCCCCCACGGGGGCGGCCTACCCCGCTTCCTCGATGTGACCGCCGACAGCGGGCTCTTCGCGACCGCCAATACGTTTTCCGCCGCCGCCGGGGACTACGACCGGGACGGTGACCTCGACCTCTTCCTGGCCCACTGGTCGGGTGAGGTGGTGGGGGTCCCGTCCCCCCACCTGTGGCGCAACGAGGGGGGATTCCAGCTGGTGCCCGTCGACTTCTCCGCCGGTGTCGCTTGGCCTTACACGGATCTCGACTGGTCCTTCACCCCGAGCTTCGCCGACCTCGATGGTGATCTCTGGCCGGAACTGGTTGTGGCCGGCGACTTCGGTACCAGCCAGGTGTTCCGCAACCTGGGCCCCGGCGTCGACGGCCGGGTGACCTTCGAGGTCGCCACCGGGGCGGTGATCACCGACGAGAACGGTATGGGCTCCGCCCTCGGCGACTACGACGGCGACGGCGACCTCGACTGGTTCGTCTCCAGCATCTGGGATCCGGACGGCGTCGCCCAGGGGAATTGGGGGGTCACCGGGAACCGCCTGTATCGGAATCTCGGCGACGGCACCTTCGAAGACGCCACCGAAGGGGCCGGCGTTCGGGAAGGGTACTGGGGGTGGGGTTCCTGCTTCGCCGATGTCGACAACGACGGCGATCTGGACATCTTCCACACCAACGGTTTCCCCCTGAACGGCGCCGAAGAGTTCCACGACGACCCGGCCCGTCTCTTCGTGTCCAACAGCGACGGCACCTTCACCGAACGGTCCGCCGAGCTCGGAGTCGACGACACCCGTCAAGGCCGCGGCGTGGTGTGCTTCGACTACGACCGTGACGGCGACATCGACCTCTTCGTCGCCAACAACGGCGGACCGCCGCTGCTCTACCAGAACCGCGGCCTCGAAGATCGGCCCTGGCTCGCGCTGGAGCTGCAGGGGGACGACGGCAACAGCCAGGCCATCGGCGCCTTCGTCCGGGTCCGCTCCGGCGGCCGCACCCAGACCGCCTTCGTCCAAGGGGGCAGCCAATACCTGTCCCAGAATCCGGCGGAGGTCCACTTCGGGCTCGGCAGCGCCGAGCAAGTCGACGAAGTGGAGATCCAGTGGCCCGACGGCGAGGTCCAGGTTCTCACCGACGTCCCCACCCGCCGCCTCCTCACCGTCCGCCGCGGCGGACAGCCCGCCGTCGAGATCCCGACCCTCGGTCCCTGGGGCCTGGTCGTCCTGGTCACGACCCTGGTCTTCCTGGGAGCTCGACGCCTCTCCACTCGGCCCTAGGTCCGGCTGGTTTGGAGTTGACCTGGTGCCGGCTTCGCGTCGGCCGAGCCGGCCTGTGCTCTGCTAGACTCCTCCCGAACCTTCACGTAGCGACTTGGGGTTTGGTCCTGCGGCAACAAAGCCGGCAAGAATGGGTCATTCGTTCGATGGAACGGCTCAAGCATCGTGTCTAGATCACGGAGGAAAATCAGTGACGTTCGATGAGAAGATTGCGGCCCTCGTTCAGAGGCTTCCGAGTTTAGTGGAGCATCTCCAAACAGAAGAAGCAACGAAAAACGCCCTCGTCATGCCATTCATTGCGGCCTTGGGATACGACGTCTTCAACCCCCAAGAGGTCGTTCCCGAGTTTGTTGCGGACGTCGGTACCAAGAAGGGTGAAAAGGTTGACTATGCAATTCTGAAGGATGGGGACGTCATCTTTCTCATCGAGTGCAAGAAGGCAGGGGTGGACCTGAGTCAGGCTGAATTCTCTCAGCTCTACCGATACTTTTCCGTGACCAACGCAAGAATAGCGATCCTAACGAATGGCACGAGCTATCGATTCTTCTCGGACCTGGAAGAGCCGAACAAGATGGATAGCCGGCCTTTCTTGGAACTCGACCTTGCTATGCCGCGGCAGGGGACCCTCAAGGAGGTCAGAAAGCTCGCCAAAGAAGGCTTCGATCTGGAGCGGATGCTCAGCGCAGCCAACGAGCTGAAGTACACGTCTGAGATCATGAAGATTCTCGCCGCCCAGTTCGAGTCACCCGACGAGGAACTGGTGCGCTTCTTCTTCGCCAGGGCTAATCCGGGTGGGCGCTTTACGGCGGCGGCGAGGGAGCAGTTCACTCCCCTCGTACCCAAGGCGTGGTCCCAGTTCGTGAGTGAAAAGGTCAGTGGGCGACTCCAGAAAGCACTGAACAGCGAGAGCCGAGACTCACGACCGGAGCTCGAAGACGACGAGCCGGAGAGCGATTCTGCGGAGCTTGGACGGGACGGAGTGGTGACGACGGAGGAGGAGCTTGAAGGTTTTAGGATCGTCAAAGCGATCGTTTGCCGAGCCGTCGCTCCAGAACGGGTGGTCCACCGAGATACGAAGTCCTACATGGGGATACTCCTCGACGACAACAATCGAAAACCTATCTGTAGGCTGTGGTTCAATACAAAACAAAGGTATTTGGGCATCTTGGATGAAGACAAGAAAGAAACGCGGATACCCATAGACGAGGTCGCTGATCTATATCGGCATAGCGATACATTGATCGAAGCTGTCAATCGGTACAAAGATGCTGAGTAGATCTCGGCTGAAGTCTTCGGCAGGTTTGGGGCAATCCGCCCATGTTTCTAGCGTAGCGAGATGAACGGCGTCCTCGAGTTCTTCGAGGTCCTAGGAGTCCGGACCAAGGGCATCCCGGTGAGATGGGGGATAGGGGCCAGCGGCCTTCAAGACAGCGTCTGTCCCAGCCGACGGGGTGGGTAGCGGCGCTACCGACTCCTTTAGAGCACCGTTCCTCCTACCCGCATCGATGGGGCTCTGAGCCGTGGAATCGGTGTAGCATAGGTCCGTCAGGAGATCTTGTCCCACTTCCCTCGCCGGCGGCGAGCGGAGAGGCGTGTCTTTGAGAACCTACAGAAAGTGATCGATGGAAACCCAATGGTTTTTCGCCCATGATGGAATCCGGAAGGGACCCGTAGCCTTCGATGAGCTTCGGGCTGCGGTGAGATCCGGGGAGATCGACGGCCAGACTCTGGTTTGGCGGGACGGGCTGGACCAGTGGCAGGCGTTGGCGACGGTGGAGGAGCTGCGGGCGCTGCTTCCTGCGGAACCCCCTGCCCTGCCTCCAGATCTGCCGCCCGCGCCCGCCGAAACCTCCGCCTTTCCTCCGCCCCCCCCGCCTCCCCCTGCACCTCCGGTACCTCCGCCTTTGACCGCTCAGCCGCCGTCGACGTCGACGACGGCTTCCCTTCGGCCCGCCCCAGGACCCGGCGGTCCCCCGCCGCCGTCCGGCAAGCCGGGGCGCCGCTTCCTAGGTCTGCCGGTCTGGTTGTGGGTGCTCGGGGTGATCGCAGGTCTCGTGATCTTGGCGGTGCTCCTGTGCGTTTTCTGGCTCTGCAAGGAAGATCCCCCCGAACCCTCGACCGGCCAGGTTCGCATCGACGCCAACCCTTGGGGCGACGTGCAGTGGATCCGAACGTCCGCCGGGGGCTCGGTGGACCTGTCCGGAGAGACGACGACACCGTTCCTGCGGACCCTGCCCGCCGGCTCCTACGAAGCACGGGTGATCTTCCCGCCGTCTGGCGCATCTGGGACCTGTGAGTTGAGGGTACGGGTGGGTGAGCTGGCCACCTGCTGGCTCGACCTGGAGCCGGTGGATTCCGAGATCTACATGGAAACGATTGGATGGTGATGTGATGGCGAGCGATGTTGTAAGCGTCCGGACAGGAGTCTTTCCGGCCTTCCTCCCGGTACTCGGGGCGATCCTGCTCTCAGCAGCGTTCTCCGCTCCGGTCCTCGCTGCGCCTTCCCACGTGCGTTTCTACAAGACCGGCCTGGCCTCGATGGAGCAGGGGGATTGGGGGCAGGTGGAGAAGATGATGGCCCGCGCGATCGCCGAGCAGCCAGAGGAGAAGCGGTTCATGGTCTGGCGCCGGAAGGGCTATTTCCCGCACTACCTCCTCGGGCTGTCGCGCTACCACCAGGGGGACTGCCAGGGCGCCCTGGCGGCTTGGGAGGAATCAGAGAACCAGGGGGCGATCGCCGGACGCGACGAGCACGCCGAGCTCCTGCGGCTGCAGGACGACTGCGAGGACAACGGTCGTCCGTCCGAAGCGGGAACCTCAGCCGGGGTCGGGGAGCCGAGGAAAAACGGCAAAGAGCGGGCTCGGACCGGCCAGTATTGGGTCGAGAAGGGGGCGGAGCCGACCCGCCGTACGCTTCAGGTCATCGAAGGGGCGGCCCCTGCCGGATCGGACCTGGAGGAAGCCGCGCAGCACGGCCAGGGGGTCGTAGACGTCGCCGAGACCGCCACCGACATCGTAGATGTAGTGCTCGCGCCGTCGGCGCGCCTGGAGGCAGCGATCGACGCCTACTTCTCCGGTAGCCCCGCCAAGACTCTGGAACTGCTCAGCGAGATCGACATGGGGGATCCCCGGGCCGAAGCCCAGGTGCATCTGTTTCGGGCGGCGGCACACTTCCGCCTCCACATCTTGGCAGGGGGCGACGCCGAGCATCGGTCGGCGGCGAGGCGCAGCGCCGGGAGCTTCCAGCTAGAGCAGTGGCGGGACGATTTCCCCACAGGGCTGTTCGACCCCAGGTTCGTCCGCTTCCTGCGCGGCGGCTCTTAGTCAGGCCCGGTCGGGTGCCCATCGGCGGAGGCCGCGGCGCCATCGTCGGCGGGCAGCCGGAACTCCACCGACAGGCCGCCCCCGGGGAGGGGGCGGGCCGAGATCTCCCCTCCGTGGGCTTGAACCAGGCGCTGGCAGATGGAGAGCCCCATGCCCATACCGTCGTCGGCGGTGGTGAAGAAGGGCTCGAACATTCTGTCGAGCACCCCTCCCTCGACCTCTGGTCCGGAGTCCCGCACCGCGACGGAGATGTTGCTCCCCTCCCGCCGGGCGACGATCTTCACCCAGGGGGTCTCCGACTCGGCCGGCGGTTGCTCGGTCGCCCCGTGCCGTCCCGTGACCGCCGCGCGGATGCCGTTCTGGACCAGGTTGAGCACCACCTGCTGGAGGGAGACGGGATCCGCCGCCGCCGGCAGGGGCGTCGGGGGGAGGTCGAGCTCCAGCGCCACCCCCTGGAGCCGGGCGTCGGTGGCCAGGAGGGAGACGGTCGCTTCGATCACGGTCCTCAGGTCCAGCTTCTGGGGTTCGATCTCGCCGCGGCGGGCGAGCTTGCGCAGGTGCCTCAAGAGCTCCCAGGTCCGCTGGGCGCCGAGGGAGATGTCTTGGACCGCCCCCGCCAGCTCGGGATCGTCGAGCTCCGCGTCCTCTAGGAGCGTGCCGGCGACCTGGGCGTTGGTCAGGATCGCCGCCAGCGGCTGGTTCAGCTCGTGGGCGACGGACGCCGTTAGCTCGCCGAGGGAGGCAACGCGGGAGAGGTGCGCGACCTCGGCGCAGGTGGCCCGTTCGAGCTCGGCCTGTGCCGATTCGAGGGCCAGGTTCTTAGCCCGGATCTCCCGGTTGGCCCTTTCCTTGAGGCGAAAGCGGCCGAATAGGAGGAGCAGGATGGCGGAGAGCAGAGCGGTGACGACGACGAGGACCCAGCGGAGCTGCCGCTGGCGGTCCCGCCGGAGCTCGAGCTGCTCGATCTGGCGATCCTTCTTGTCGAGCTCCAGCTCGGCCCGCACCTCCGCCAGCTTCCTCTGGCTGGCCTCGTTGAAGAGGCGACTCTCGACGTCCCGGTAGGCCTGGTAGTTGGCGAGGGCGCCTTTGAAGTCCCCAGCCTCCTCCCGCACCCTGGACAGCATCCCGTGGCTGTCCCGGACCAGCTGGGGGATACCCAACTCCTCCGCCAGGGCGAGGGCCTCTTCGAGCTCCCGGATTGCCTTGGCGGTCTCGCCGCGGTACGCCCAGGCGGAGGCGATGTTGTGTCGACTGATGGTCACCCCCTGTCGGTCCCCCAGACCCTCCCGAATCCCGAGGGAGCGTCGGTGGGCGGCGATGGCCTCGTCGAACCGGCTTTCCGTCATGAAAACGAGGCCGAAATGGGTCTCGGCGGCCGCGAGGGTGGCCAGATCCTCGACTTCGGTGGCCAGACGGTGGGCCGACTCGAAGTGACCGCGGGCGACGTCCACCTCTTCCCTGTGGAGATGCACCAAACCGATGTTGTTGTGGAGGCTGGCCTGCCTCGCGACATCTTCCAGCTCGACGTACAGGTCGAGGGATTGCCGGTAGTAGTCGAGGGCGTCCTGCCAGCGCTGAGCGACTTCAGAGACGTTGCCGAGGTTGTTGAGGGCCGCCGCGACCCCTTCGCGGTCCCCGGAGGCGCGGCGTAGGGTGAGGGCCTCCTGGTAGTGCTCCAGGGCGCGGTCCCAGGTCCCCCAGAAGTAGTAGAGGATGCCCAGGTTGTTAACGGCGTCTGCGATGGCCTCCGGATCCCCTAGTGCCCGAGCCAGCCGGGCGCTCTCGGTGAGATGCTCGAAGGCGGTGGGGTAGTCACCGAGGTGGAGGTGGGCAACGCCGCGGCGGTTCGAGGCCGCGGCTTCGAGGTCCTGCAGGCCGAGCCGCCGGGCCCCTTCGAGGGCAGCGATGGCCATTTCCAAGGAGCGCCCCGGATGCTTGCTACTCACCTCCTTCGCCCGTTCCAGGAGCAGGACTACCCCCCCGCGGTCCTTCGGCGGCTCGACGGCGGCTTGCTCCGGGGCCCCCTGCCCGTAGGCCGCGGAGCAGAGCCCGAGGGCGACGGTGAGGGCGAACAGCCCGGCGATTCCGAGGGTCCCCCGTCCCCTGGAGCTACCGCAGGCCCCGGCGGTAGCTGGCCTCACGGGGGCTTCACTCCGTCGATACCCAGGGTCGCCGCCATGCGCACCAGCTCCGCCAGGGACCCGGCCGCCATCTTCTCCATGACCCGGCCGCGGTGGACCTTGACCGTATGTTCCGCGACCCCGAGCCCCGAGGCGATGCGCTTATTGGCCCAGCCGGCCACCACGTGGAGGAAGACCTCCGACTCCCGCGGCGTGAGGGTGTCGAGGCGCTCGGCGATCGACCGGCGCCTGCGGCGGGCGTCCCCCAGCTCCGCCGCCCTGGCGAGGGCGGCCTCGACGGCGGCGAGGAGGACGGAGGGATCGAAGGGCTTCTCCAGGAACTCGACCGCTCCCCGCTTCATCGCCCGCACCGCCGACGGAACGTCGCCGTGGCCGGTGAGCACCACCGCCGGGAGCGGGTTGCCGGCCTCGGCCAGCCGGTCGAGGATGTCGATGCCGTGCCCGCCGGGGAGGTGGAGATCCAGCACCAGGCAGACCGGCCCGGCGGGAGGCTCCGACGCGAAGAACTCCCCGACGCTGCCGAAGACCCTCGCCTGGTAGCCCGCCGTCCGCAGCAGCCGGGCGAGGGCCCTTTGCACGAGGGGGTCGTCCTCCACCACCAGGACGGCTCCCCGGCGCTCCGGCGGCGGGTCCTTGGGCTCCCCGAGTGGGGCGGTGTGGGTCGTCATCACGGGGGCACCTGCGGTTGACGGGGCGCGGGGCCGGATCTCCGGCCCCCGGCCGCGCTCAGGGGTCCACGACGACCCGCCAGGCGGAGAGGTTTCCGGATTCGAAGCCGTCCGAAAATACCACCCCGTCGACCTGGAATTGGAGGATCCCGTGGAGGAGGGAGGCGACCCAGAGCCGCCCGCTGGGGTCGACGGACATGGTGCGGGCATAGGCGTCCAAGGGGAGGGTTTCGAGAAGCACCGGATCACCGGCCCCCGCCAGTGCGAACGACTTGATCGAGCTGTCGAAGGTCGCCAGCAAGCGGTCGCCGGAGAGGGCGATGCCGCGGCCGTTCCGGAAGGGTACGGGGTCCACGTAGCGGCCGACGCGGACCGGGGACGAGGGTACGGAAATGTCGACCACGTCGAGGGTGTCCTGGCCGCACAGCAGGTAGGCGAAGTCCCCCTGGACCGCCATGCCGAGAAGGAGCTCGCAGTCCGTGTAGTGGCCGATCTGCTGCGGGGAGGCCGGGTTGGCGATGTCGAAGATGCGCAGGCCGCCGAAGGTCCCGCCGGCTTCGTCGGCCACCAAGACTCTGCCCCTGTGGAAGGCGACGTCTATCCCCTGCTCGATCACCTCGAAGCCGAGCAGAGAGGGGTTGGCCGGATCCGCGATATCGACCATGAACAGGAATCCGCCGTTGGTGGAGCTGACGACCGCGGCGAGGGTGCCGTCGACATCGACGGCGCTGGGGAAGATCAGGTCAAGTTGGCCGAGCCAGACCGGGGCCGCGGGGTCGCGGATGTCGGCGATCATGAGGCCCGAGAGCCAGTTCGTGAAGACTGCCAGATCGTCGGAGACCGCGAGGTCGTTGAAGGAGTTCCGGGGGGCGGGGCCATCCAGGCGTCCGACATTCCGTTCGATGTCGTTCGCGTCGAGGACCCGCAGACCGGAGTAGGTATCTGCGACAAACGCGGTGTCCCCCCGCGTCGCCACCGTCGTCGGGGCGCTGCCGACGGGTAGGTTCCAGGTCGCGTCGAGGGTCGGCGCCAGGGGGCTGCCGAGGTCCAGCCGTAGCCCGCGGCCCATTTCCGTGAGAAAGAGCCCCGAGGGCTGGCCGCCGAGGTCGAGGAAAAGGGCCGAAACGGTCCGCAGGGAGGGGGCCGGTAGCACCGCCACCTCGGCGGCCAGCGCCGGGTTCGTAACGTCCCAGACGTGGATGCCGTCCGCCGAGCCGTAGTATAGGGCGTTCCCTAAGAGGTGGACCGCCAACGGGACGTCGGTGGCCACGGTCGGGTCGTGGAACCGTTGCAACGGTCGGGCGGGGTCCGTGAGGTCTAGGAGGCGCAGCCCTTCAGGCCCCACCGCTGCGAACAGGGTCGATTCCAAGGCGCCCCGCAGCATCTGGCCGGCGTCGAAGGTCCCGGCGCTCACCGGTTTCGCCGGGTCGGAGACGTCGAGGACTTGGCCCACCAGGAATCCGAGGAAGGTCTGGCTCCAGACGGTGAGCCTCGTCCCATCGAGCACCATCCGCTGCGCCTGAAAAAAGTCGA